>JAUYDU010000317.1 GCA_030691665.1 Chloroflexota bacterium | reverse complement strand
TCGCGCCCCTCCATGTACTTGTCGATAAGGATAGGCTTCCCGCTACTCACCTGTACCGCCTCGCGCATGTAGCGGATGAGCTCGCTGGCCCCCTGGACGATCTCCATCGCTCGGCCGCCCAGAACGTAGCTGGGGCGCACCAGCACCGGGTAGCCGATGGTCTTGGCTGTGACCAGCGCGTCCTCGACGCTGGTGATGGCGGCCCCTGGCGGCTGGGGGATGCCCAGGCGCGACAGCAGGTCCTCGAAGCGGGCGCGGTCCTCGGCGATGTCGATGGCCTCGGCGCTGGAACCGAGGATGGGCATCGCCGCCCGCGCCAGGGGCTCGGCCAGGTTGATCGCCGTCTGGCCGCCGAACTGGACGATGGAGGGCGGCGACGGGCCGTTGTTGTTGGGCGCTTCGTTCTCCAGGATGTCCCGCACCGCCTCCTCGTCCAGGGGCTCGAAGTACAGGCGGTCGCTGGTGTCGAAGTCGGTAGAGACGGTCTCCGGGTTGGAGTTGGCCATGATGGCCTTGACGCCGGCCGCCTGAAGGGCCCAGGCGGCGTGTACGCTACAGTAGTCGAACTCGATCCCCTGGCCGATGCGGATGGGCCCGCTGCCGATGACCAGCGCCTTCTCGCCGGCCAGCGGTTGGGCCTCGTTCTCCGCGCCTTCCGGCGGGCTGGCTTCCTCGTAGGTGCTGTAAAAGTAGGGGGTCTCGGCCTCGAACTCGGCGGCGCAGGTGTCCACCGTCTTGTACACGGGCCGGATGCCCGCCCGCTGGCGGAGGTCGCGCACCTGCTCCGGCAGGCGGTCGGCCAGGATGCCGATGCTCTCGTCTGGGAAGCCCAGGCGCTTGGCCTGGCGCAGGACATCAGGCGTCAGGGGCTCGGCCAGGAGGCGGCGCTCCATGGCCACGATGTTGTTCAGCTTCAGGAGGAACCAGGGCTCGATGCCGGTGGCGCGGGCCAGCTCCTCCGGCGGCACCTCGCGGCGGAGGGCAGCCATGAGCGCCCACAGGCGCTCGTCGGTGGCGTCGCGCACCCACTGGAGGGGGTCGTCGTCCCGCCAGCGGGGGTCCTCCCACAGGAGCGAGCGGGCGCCCACCTCCAGGGAGCGCACTGCCTTCTGGAACGCCCCCTCGAAGCAGCGGTCGATGGCCATCACCTCACCGGTGGCCTTCATCTGGGTGCCGATGGTGCGCTCGCCGAGGGGGAACTTGTCGAAGGGCCAGCGGGGTATCTTCACTACCACATAGTCCAGGGCCGGCTCGAAGGCGGCGGTGGTCTTGCCCGTCACCCGATTGGGGATCTCGTCTAGGCGCTTGCCGACAGCGATCTTGGCCGCGACCCGGGCGATGGGATAGCCGGTGGCCTTGGAGGCCAGGGCCGAGCTGCGGCTCACGCGGGGGTTTACCTCGATGACGTGGTAGGGCGCGGCCGCGGCGTCCTGCCAGGCCCAGGGGACGATGTCCGGCCGGGGGGCCAGGGCGAACTGGATGTTGCAGCCGCCCTCGATGCCCAGGGCGCGGATGATCTTGAGGCTGGCGGTGCGCAGCATCTGGTACTCTTTGTCGGAGAGCGTCTGGCTGGGGGCGACCACGATGCTATCGCCGGTGTGCACGCCCATGGGGTCGATATTCTCCATGTTGCAGACGGTGATGCAGTTGTCGGCGGCGTCCCGCATCACCTCGTACTCCAGTTCTTTCCAGCCCAGCAGGCAGCGCTCCAGCAGCACCTGGTGGATGGGGCTGGCGCGCAGGCCGCCTTCGACGATGCGCTCCAGGTCCTCCATGGTGTGGGCGATGCCACCGCCGGTGCCGCCCAGGGTGTAGGCGGGGCGCACCACCAGGGGCAGGCCCAGCTCGCGGGCCACCCGGCGGGTGTCGGCGAGGCTGCCGACGGCCTCGCTCTCGGGGACGGGCTCGCCGATCTCGCGCAGCATCTCCTTGAACAGGTGGCGGTCCTCGGCCCGGCGGATGGATTCGATGGACGTGCCCAGGACGCGCACGCCGTTGTGGCCGAGGACGCCGGCGTCGGCGGCCGCGACCGCCAGGTTGAGGCCTGTCTGGCCGCCCAGGGTGGGCAGGAGGCCGTCGGGCCTCTCCCGCTCGATGATCCGCGCCAGCACCTCGACGGTCAGGGGCTCGATGTAGACGATGTCGGCGATGCCCTCGTCGGTCATGATGGTGGCCGGGTTGGAGTTGACCAGGACGGTGGTCACGCCCTCCTCGCGCAGGGCGCGGCAGGCCTGGCTGCCGGAGTAGTCGAACTCCGCCGCCTGGCCGATGACGATGGGGCCGGAGCCGATGATGAGGACCTTGGAGGGCTTAGTGGTCATGCGCCCCCATGCTCGCGCTTCAGCCTCTCGAGAAGTTCAGCGCGAGTCCCGCGCCTCCACTCAGCATCGTGCTTCTTCCGCTCATCGTGCCGTTTCACGTACGAATCAACATCGGGGAACAGAAGATAGGCTTCTGGAAGCTGCTTCACTTCGTGGACGATCTCTGGCTCGCCCGGCACGACGACTTTCGCCATCGCAGGCTCCTGAAGGCACTGGTGCCCGGCCGCGTGTTGTTTCATGCGCCCGACCACGACCTCGACGTCCGCTCGTGACCAGCAGACCACAAGTTCCAGCGACGTCGGCTGCGCCGCCTGTCCGCAGCCGCAATCAAAGTGGCCGATCACGGTGTATTTGCCGGTCATGGCAGCATCACTCCTTCCTGCGCGAGATCATCCGCACCGGCCGCGTGGTGTACCAGGCGCCGGCGGAGTAGGGCCGCCGCCGGATGGACAACCGGTGCTAGGCCGGCGATGGGGCCATTGGCTCGGTTAGCGGTCATGCGCTCCGGAAGTTGGTCGCTGGATCTTAGAGATGTTCCACATCATCTGACCGATCCGTTGGACTAGGTTAGTAGAATCCATGTCAAGTAAGAGGCTAGGCTTAGAACTAACATCACAGGAAAAGCGAACAAGGCCGCAAAAACTGTATGAAGGCGCTGGTGTCTTAGGAAATAGGGCCCGTACCTAAAAGCCCACGTTGGCCGTGGCGCTAGCAGACCAGCCGTTACCTGCTGCTCTAGGGCTGTCCGCTCTTGTTCCGTTAGCCTCTGCCACTCATCGTAGCTGCCGCGATTGCTCCAATCTGAGAGGAGGCAAGTCGTTAATACTCGGCGAAGCTGTAGTTCCAGCTCAATGTCGACCATCCTCCTGACAGCCGTTACTTGACACAGTCT
>JAUYDU010000332.1 GCA_030691665.1 Chloroflexota bacterium | reverse complement strand
ATCGGCAACTACCACCTGGAGGATTTGCACCGGGCGGGCGGTATTCCGGCGGTGATGAAGGAGATCGAGTCGGTCTTGCACCTGGATGTGCCTACGGTCACGGGCAGGACGATCGGCGAGAGTATCGCCGCCGCCTCTGTCCGGGACCGCGGCGTAATCCGCCCCTTCGCCGAGCCTCACTCCCCCCGGGGCGGCCTGACGATCCTGTTCGGCAGCCTGGCTCCAGAGGGAGCAGTAGTCAGATCGGCGGCGGTGGCCCCCCAGATGATGCAGCACCGCGGTCCGGCCCGCTGCTTTGACTCCGAGGACGAATGCGTCCAGGCCATCATGAGGCAGGAGTTCCGGGAGGGCGACGTCATCGTCCTGCGCTACGAGGGGCCCAGGGGCGGCCCGGGCATGCCGGAGATGCTCTCGCCCACGTCGATCCTCTCCGGCATGGGGGTGGACGACAAGGTGGGCCTGATCACCGACGGCCGCTTCTCCGGCGCCACCCGCGGCGCTGCCATCGGCCACGTATCGCCGGAGGCGGCAGCGGGCGGCCCCATCGCCGCGCTGAAGGACGGCGACGAGGTGATCATCGACATCGCCAACCAGCGGCTGGACACAGCCCTCGGCCCGAAGGAGATAGAGGCGCGCCTGGCTGCTCTGCCGCCCTTCCGGCCGAAGATCGACAGCGGTTACCTGCGGCGCTACGCCCAGCTTGTAACGAGCGCAAGTACAGGCGCCGTCTTTAGGGATTAGAAGAGTGGCCCCGATGATGGTCGCTAACTAAATAAAACACCCCCGCGGATTGAAATCCGCGGCTTGGATCGAAGCTGCGGGTTTTAACCCGCAGGGGGTAATTAAACTGTTGGTGACCGTCATCGGGGCGGTACAGAGAAAGGATAGAGAGGGGAGGAGAAGGGATGGAACTGAAGGGAGCGCAGATGGTCTGCGAATGTCTGGTGCGGGAAGGGGTGGAAGTTATCTTCGGCCTGCCCGGTGGGGCCAACCTGGCCCTCTACGACAGCCTGCCCCACTACCCGCAGCTCAGACACATCCTGGTAAAGCACGAGCAGTGCGCCGCCCACGCCGCCGATGGCTACGCCCGGGCTTCGGGCAAGGTGGGGGTCTGCTTCGCCACCTCGGGCCCGGGAGCTACCAACCTTGTCACCGGGATCGCCAACGCCTGGATGGACTCGATACCCATGGTGGCCATCACCGGCGAGGTGGTGGTCGGCCTCATCGGCCGCGATGGCTTCCAGGAGGCGGACATCACCGGCATCACTCTGCCCATCACCAAGCACAACTACCTGGCCCTCGCCGCCGAGGACCTGCCCCGAATCCTGCGCGAGGCGTTCTACATCGCCCGCACGGGGCGGCCGGGGCCGGTGCTCATCGACATCCCCCGCGATGTGTTTCAGCAGAAAGGCGAGTTCGTCTACCCGGAGCAGATCGAGCTGCGGGGCTACCGACCCACCATCTACCCCGACCGCGAGCACATCGACAAGGCGGCGGAGCTGATCAACCAGTCGGAGCGACCGCTGATCATCGCCGGCCACGGGGTGATCATCTCCCAGGCCTACGCGGAGCTAAGGGAGCTGGCGGAAAAGGCCAACATGCCCGTCATCACCACCCTCCTGGGCATCAGCAGCTTCCCCGGCTCTCACCCCCTCTGCCTGGGCATGCCCGGCATGCATGGCATGTACTGGAACAACATCGCTATCAGCGAGTGCGACCTGCTGGTGGCCATCGGCATGCGCTTCGACGACCGGGTGACCGGCCGCCTGCGCGACTTCGCCCCCAACGCCAAGATCGTCCACGTGGACATCGACCCGGCGGAGATCGGCAAGAACGTGCGGCCGACAGCGGCCCTACCGGGCGACGTGAAGGCGGTGCTCAAGGAGCTCAACCGCGGCGTGGAGAACAGGGAGCACCCCGACTGGCTCGCCCGCATCGACGAGCTGAAGCGAGAGCATCCCTCCATCACCATTCGCGACACGGACAAGCTCCTGCCCCAGTACGTCATCAAGACGATCTACGACGCCACCAGGGGCGACTGCACGGTGGTCACCGGCGTCGGCCAGCACCAGATGTGGGCCGCCCAGTTCTTCTGGTTCGACAGGCCGAACACCCTGATCACCTCCGGCGGGCTGGGCACCATGGGCTTCGAGGTGCCGGCGGCCATGGGGGTGCAGGTGGCGCGGCCGGGCGAGCTGGTGTGGTCCATCTGCGGGGATGGCGGCTTCCAGATGACCATGCAGGACCTGGCCACCGTTGCCCTACACAACCTGCCCATCAAGTTCGCCATCATCAACAACGCCCATCTGGGGATGGTGGCTCAGTGGCAGCGGCTCTTCTACCATGGCAACATGGTGGCCACGCCCCTTCAGAACCCCGACTTCGTGAAGATCGCCGAGGCCTACGACATCCTGGGGATGCGAGTCACCGACAAGTCCCAGGTGGAATCGGCGGTCTATCGGGCCATGGAGCACCCCGGGCCGGTGGTCATCGACTTCCATGTGCACGAGGACGAGAACATCTACCCGATGGTGGCGCCGGGAGCGGCCCTGTGGGAGACCATGGACCTACCCAAATACGAGGAAGAGAAGGTGGTGGTGCAAGCATGAGGGACATCCGCCCGCACACAATCATCGCTCTGGTGGAGGACAAGCCTGGCGTTCTCAACCGAGTCGCCAGCAAGTGGCGCCAGCGCGGCTTCAACATCGAGAGCCTGGCGGTAGGCCACTCGGAGACGCCCGGCCTGTCTCGCATGACCTTCGTGGTGGACGCCAACACCGACGCCGAGCAGGTGGTCAAGCAGCTCGACAAGCTGGTGGAGGTGGTAGAGATCCGCGATGTCTCCAGCGAGGAGACGGTGTGTCGAGAGATGGCCCTGATCAAGGTGAAGGCTGGCGCCCAGAACCGCAGCCAGATCATCGAGATCGTGGACATCTTCGACGCCGACATCATCGACGTGGCCCCAGAGTCGGTAATCGTGGAGGTCACCGGCGAGGAGGACAAGATCGACGCCATGGTCAACCTCCTCAGGGACTATGGCATCGTGGAGATGGTGCGGACGGGGCGGGTGGCCCTTCTGCGCGGGCCGGCCAGGTCCACCCCCAGCGCCCACGAGGAGCA
>JAUYDU010000240.1 GCA_030691665.1 Chloroflexota bacterium | reverse complement strand
TTGCCAACGTAGATAGCATCACACAAAATGGCCTATTGTCATACACGAAAAAGGCATTGGATTATCATCTCCCCCCGCTCTGACGGGCGTGTGCCCGAAAAAACAGAAACGCAGCCCTTCGGAGCCCTGGGCAGAGTGTTGCCGATGGGCGTTGGATGGCTTGATCCAAAGAGCAAGCGGGGGCGCCTCTCCAGCGTGGTCCAGTCTCCCGATGGTGTTGGGCAGGCGGTCGTATACCACCTCGCCGCCCGCTGCCTTCCCGCTGTCCCAACCGACCTATGGACCGACCTACGAGCCGACCCATGGCCCCCGCGGCAACCGACCTATGGCGTAGGTGCCGGCTCCATAGGTGCCCCGCCCCAAATCGTATGCCCTTGGGGACGGGGGTCTCCCCCCTGTGGAATATGGTGCCTGCTTCCTCGTATCCCCTCTATGGCAGGTCCAGGAGGCGTCGACACCTTACCTTCCGACCTACCGGCGGTGGGGATCGTGGTACCTGCCGCCCTTGCTCTGGCCAGAGCGTTTCCTGAGAAACTGTGTCGATGTTCATCCTCTCTTGCGTAGGCCAGGCATCAGTCCCCCACGGGGCTGGATCGTCTGGGCTCGTTTTCCGGGATGGTTCTTCGTACCTGGTGGGAGACCTGCTCGAGGAGGATAAGAGACTGCGTCACGACCCCCATCATCGTCGGGCTAAGCACAGAGGTCATCACCTCCGTCACGGAGCAGACGCGAGATTTGAAGTTCTTTTGAGAACTTGAAAGGGGTCTGTCGGCGGTGCGGGCCAACATGGCGAAGGAACCGGGATCCCAATACGCGAGAGTCCCCTCGCCCTGCCTTCTGGCCTCCTTCATCGACGAGCAGACGGATGGGGCGATTCGACAGTTCGGAGCCGGACCTGTTGACAGGGCACCGCAATCGGATAATATTAGCCTATAAGTTCAGGAGAACTATCAGATGGAGGCCTCATGCCAAGGCTACGTGTTGACCCCGAGGACAAATACCCCCGGGTCTATTGGCCCCAGGAATTGAAGGCGGCGGGTTTTGTGGGGGAGATGGAGGTGGTCGCGGATGCCTTCTCGGCGACGGTGATCCATCCTCGGGCGACGTTGGAGCAACTCAAGAGAAGCCTTGAAGTCGCGATCAAGGAAATCGAACTGCGGATGGAGAGAACTCGAAGAGGCGAGCATGGGCCTGAACCCGGCACCGTTTCGGCGATGGGCATGGAGGGCGTCTACATCCCGCCGCCTGTAGCAGCGGCCCCCGTAGCCCTTCTGGTGCACTGTTGGGCGTGCCACGGAGCGATCAGCTGGCCGCCTGATGTGCTGGAGGCTCAATGTCCTCACTGTGGCCGGCTGGGACGGCTCCAGCCAAGACAGGCCGGGCCAGCGGCCTGATTTGTGTGGGGGGCTAGGCCCGTTTATCGCCGACAGTAGGGCATGGGCGGAAGGGAGGGCTGTGGAGGATCCACCCTCCCCAATGGGACCGGAAGGAGTAGCTGATGTCAGCGGAGAAGTTGAAGGAGCTTCTGCAGGAGCTCGCACCCGAGCTGGGAGTGCGCCCCGACCTCCTGGCTCCCCAGACTTTGGCCAAGGTGCTGCAAGCCATGGACGAGCAGATGTTGAACCGATGGGCCACCGCCCTGGGCCTGGACTGGAGGGCAGCGGTAGCTGCGGCTGATAGCGCAGTTCGGTGTCGGGAGTCCCTGCAGCCACACTGGAGAGCGCGGCGTCTGGACGTGCTCCCGCGGCTGGAGGCTGTGCAAGAACAGCGGAAGAAGCTGGCGAGGAGTGAGGAGCGCGGGAAACTCCAGGTGGGCCCCGATTACGCCTGCATGGTCATTGCTGTGGCCGTGATGCTGGGGTTTGGTGGAGAGGTAGGTAGAGTCGCCGCGAAGGTTGCCTACGCCCTGGGGCTTGACACTGGAGACGCGGTTGCTGTCACCGAACGGTTGGGAAGCGTCATGAGTCGGGGCGATGATGAGCCGCTGAATGAGGTGCGACGGGCTCTCGAAGGGAACGCTGCCGCTGACCAACTTCGCAACGACCTTATCGAACTGACCCAGAAAGTGGAGATCAATCGCACAACGGTGAGGGTGGACGATAGTGCGAGGCACATGTGGAACAGCCTTTGGGACAGGATGTTGGGGCCGGGAGTGTAACTACCTGAAAGGAGGACACCAATGTGTAGGAGTTGCGCATCGGGCGGGCCGAAGATGGCGGCGTTGTGGCTGAGGGTTAGCGGCCATTCCCAGGAGGAGCAGTCTCCAGACTCGCAACTCTCCGAGCTAAAGTCTTGGGTCGAGGCCTTGGGCTACGTTGTCACCCCCAACCGGATACTCCGGGTGGTTTGGGGAAGCCAAGAGCTTCTTGACTGCCCAGAGACGAGTGAGTTGCTGGCCTGGGCCAAGAACGGGGAGATTCATGCATGGTTCGCTACCAACGAGGATCGCATGGCGGGCAACCCTCCCGACGTGTGGGTCATCTACGGGGAGTGTCAGCGGCACGGCGTGCACTTCGACTATAAGCAGACGCCCCGCCAGGAAGGCATCGCGGGTGACGTCCTGAGTACCCTAAACGCTGCCATGAAGCGCTGGCAGGTATACCGGGCCCGCCAGGGAGCCCACGATGGTCTAAGGGACCGAGCTCGACTCCGGGGTCTGCCGCCGACCATGGGGAAGCCCTTCGGCATGCGGTGGGAAGACGCTCGCCTCGTCCCAGATGAACAATACTCAGTCGCCTCTGACATCTGGAAGATGGCTTTGGAAGGCTGGAAGCTGCGGACCATCGCGAAAGAACTCACCAGGCGGGGAATTCCTACGCCCCGCGAAAAACGGGTGTGGACAGCCAGCACCGTTCGGTGCATCCTGGCCAACCGGAGCTACGCTGGGGTGATTGAGGCACTCAAGGCGGAGGCCGTTGAGCCAGCGCGCCGCCTCAAGCGCACATATGGAAAGTCCAGCACCCGCCAGCGCCCTGCCTCGGAAAGGGTACGGCTGCCGGGCCTCGTCACCCACGCTATCGTCACCGAGGACGAGTTCGAGTGGGTGCAGCGGCGTCTCCGGGACAACCAGCGGCTCGCCCCCAAGAATACGAAGCTACGTGAGTACCTCCTGAAGGGTCTCATTCGCTGCTCCATATGCGGACGGTTGTACATCGGTGTGACTCGAAAGAACTGGTCTTATTACTACTGCCGCGGCCGCTGGGGCATGCCCTGGGGCGCCGAGAGGTGCCTCGCTGAAAAGTTCCGCGCTGCGGCCATCGAGCAGGCGGTCTGGGGCATGGTGGTGGACTTCTTGCGGGGGCCTGAGGGCTTCCTGGCGGAGATGCAGCATAGGCAGACAATCAAGGGCCAGAGCCTGGAGAGCATCCGGCGGGAGTTGGTCAACCTGGACCGTCAAGACCAGGGGGAGCAAGAGGCGGAGGCCCGCGCATTCCGGTACCTGACCCGCCGCAAGGTAAGTGAGGACGTGTACGAGCGGGAGGTGGGACTCATTCGGACCCGGCGGCGGTGGATTACTGAGCAGCGAGAGCGCCTGGAAGGCCAGCTAGCTGACCTGGAACGATACAGCCTGAATGTGGAGACCATCGAAGCGCTGCGCCAGCGGGTCGAGAGCCGCTTGACGGGGGCAACGCAGCAGGACCGGCGGTTCGTATTGGAGGCGGTCAGCGCGAAGGTCATCGCACACGGGGATGGGATGTGGGAACTGGAGCTGGAGGTGCCGCGCAGCGCCGAGCCCGCAGCGGCAGTGCAAACAGTGAACAGCAGACCAGGGTGCGAAGGTACGGGAACCGGGCCTGGGCGATGAGCCTCTTCTGGGTATTCTCATCCCTCTGGGCCACCTCCAGTTCCAGGAGGCTGAGGAGATAGTCCTCGTAGGGTCGGTTCTGCTGGGCGGCCTCCTGGGCCAGCTTCCGGTACTGGCGGCCCATGGCG
>JAUYDU010000223.1 GCA_030691665.1 Chloroflexota bacterium | reverse complement strand
GGTGTACTTGCCGTTGCGAATGGGCCGCTTCCTGGGCCAGCGGTACGCCTCGAAGCTGACGTCAGTAATCTTCATGCTTAGGCTCCTTTCGATTCAGTAGCTCGTCAGTCGCGCAATATGGTGCCGCCGTCCACGTGCAGGCATTGGCCGGTGATATTACAGGCGTCGTCGGAAACCAGGAATGCCACGGCCTTCGCCACATCTTCAGGCGACTGCGGCCGGCCCATCGGTATGATTGCCTTGTACGAGGCAACAAACGCCTCGTACGGGCTCAACTTGCCCAGCTCAGGGTCGGCGGCCTGGCGCCGCGCCGTCCCTCTCTGCTGGAAGGGCGTCCACACGGCGCCGGGGCAGACGGCGTTGACGTTGATGCTGAAAGGCGCGAGCTCGAAGGCCAGCCCCTTGGTGTACCTGAGCACAGCAGCTTTGCTCACGGCGTAGGCTCCACCTGATTTTCGGGCTGCGTGGCCTGCCTGCGACGCAAAGTTCACTATCTTCCCGTACTTCCGCGCCTTCATCCGAGTTATCACGGCCTCACAGCAGCGGAGCACGCCTTTCACGTTGATGTTGAAGGTGGTGTCCCAGTCTATCTCGCGATCCGCGTTCACACTCTCCCGCCCAGGAGCCGACGAGACTCCGGCATTGTTCACCAGGATGTCCAGGTCGCCCCAAGTGGAGAACACCTTGTCAAAGGCACGCTTCACCTGGTCATTGGAAGTGACGTCCATCTCCAGCACCATCGTCTTGACGCCCTTGATCTCCTTGGCCACCCCCTCCGGCCATTCCGCCTTCAGATCGGTCAGGACCACGTCCGCACCTTGCTGTGCCAATAGCTTGGACACGGCCGCACCCATTCCCATTCCAGCTCCGGTCACCAGCGCCTTCTTGCCTTTCAGGTCTATTAACATATCGCCTCCTTCATGCTGTAAGCTGCTCCAAATTGGCAACCACACTGAGACCAGGACTCCGATCAGCCGAGAGACGCAGAGCACTAACCTACTGAAGTTGCCCCCTGAGCCGCGGGTCTAGGTAGTCCCGGAGAGCGTCACCCAGCAAGTTGAATGCCAAAATGGTCAGCGTTATGGTCACGCCGGGGAAGACAACCAGCCACCACGGGGGTTTGAAAACGTCCGCCACCACCCCACCCAGCATGTTCCCCCAGCTTGGCACGGGTTGCGGTATTCCCAACCCCAAGAAGCTCAAGGCTGCCTCAGTGAAGATGGCGGCTCCCAGACTCACACTGAAGACAACCATGGCAGGGGCGATACACTGGGGTGCCACATGCAGGGCCATGATGCGTATTGGAGACGCCCCGATCGCGCGGGCTGCCTCGACATATGTCATCTCCTTTACTGACAGGACTACCGACCTAATTATTCTGGTTGGGCTAGCTATGCCGCCTATGGTGATAGCAATGATGACGGTGTGAAGCCCGGCACCCAGGACCGAGAGAAGCAGGATCGCGAGGATTATCCCGGGGAACGATAGGAGAACTTCAAGGAAACGCTGGCTAATGAGGTCAAACTTCCCCCCCAGGTACCCTGATGCAACGCCCCAGCTAAAGCCCACAGCCTTGCCCAAGACCACAGACGTGACTGCCACCAGGAAGGAGATGCGGCCTCCGTGCATGAGCCTGCTCAGGACGTCTCTGCCAATGTGGTCCGTGCCCAGAGGGTGAACTACTGAAGGAGGGCTCCGCAAGAGCGAGGGGTCAGCCTCCAGCGGGTCATACGGAGCCAACTGACGGGCGAGGCCGGCCACGACGACGAGGATCACGATAAGGGCGGCGGCACCGGCACCCATAGGGGACGACCCGGCGAACCGGCGCACCAAGCCTAGGGGTGCCTTGCCGCGGCTCATCAAAGCTGCGACCGCACTTCGGGCGCCAGCAGCTCGCTGCGTCTCTCTCATCACCGCTCCTCTGCCGTTGGGAAGCCCATTACTGATAGCGGACTCGGGGGTCTATCCACCCGTACGCCATGTCGACCATCAAGTTGCCAAACACAAAGACAACCGCATAAAGCAAGACAAGGTTCTGGATCATCATCCAGTCCCTTTCGGTAGCGGCCTGAACCAACGAAAGGCCCAGACCCGGTACCCCGAAAGCTTTCTCTACCGGCACAGAGCCCCCCAAGAGAAAAGCCAACTGCAGTCCTGAGACAGTCATCACCGGAAGAAGCGCGTTCTTCGCCACGTGGCGCCACATGATGTGGCGTTCGAACAACCCCTTGGAGCGCGCTGTGCGGACGTAGTCCTCGCGAAGCACCTCTAGAAGGGTAGAGCGGCTCATCCGCGCGATTACTGCCGCCAGCCCCATGCCCATCACCACGGCAGGCCCTGCCACCATCTGCAGGTTCCGCATCGGCGAGTCCCAGATTTGCTCTACGGTCATCGGAGGTCTCCACTTGAAGAAGACGACGGTGACTAGGATCACAGTCAAGCCGAACCAGAAACTAGGGATGGCCATGAACAAGGTGGCGAAGAAGCGCGTCACGTTATCCAACAGCGAGTTACGTCGAACTGCGCCTATCA
>JAUYDU010000315.1 GCA_030691665.1 Chloroflexota bacterium | reverse complement strand
TCTGCGTTCGTAGTCGTTCTGCAACGTATGGGGGAAGCCTTGACGTTGCATCGTTGCCAGCTAGCTTCCCGTTGCCAACGGGATTCAACGCCAGTAGAGGGATGTAACCTCTACCTTTGTCTAGCTAGTCCTATGCGGTTTTTAAGGTGCGGTTGGCTGTTGCCAACGTAGATAGCATCACACAAAATGGCCTATTGTTCGACACGGAAAAGGCATTAGATTGTCATCACCCTGGGTCTCGGCGTGGGGCCTGTCAAGACACGAAAAGATCAATCCTCGGGAACCTGGCGAAGGATGTTGCATGTCGGTACTCGGCGGTTCGACCCCAAGAATGAACCGGGGCGCCTCTCCCGTGTGGTGCCGCTTCTCGTGGTGGCTGGGCAGGCTGCCGCATGCATTCAGGTTGCCCGCACCGTTTCGCAGGCGTTGCGCACCTATGCGCTCACCTATGAGCCATCCACCCGCGTACCTACGGCATAGGTACGTATCTGGAAGGTACGCTCTATAGGTACGGCCCTCATAG
Organism: Chloroflexota bacterium; assembly: GCA_030691665.1. Taxonomy (GTDB): domain Bacteria; phylum Chloroflexota; class Dehalococcoidia; order SM23-28-2; family SM23-28-2; genus JAUYDU01. The sequence continues at coordinate 2,403 of JAUYDU010000315.1, read as the reverse complement.
GTACGAAGACCCGGCGAACACGTCTTCCTATGGAGGGGTCACCCCCCACCCCCTGGAACGTGTCGCCTTCACCCAAGGTCCCGTCGAGCGGCGATCCAGGAGCCGTCGCCTGGCATGGGAGTGGCGCCGACCACCTCACGTGAGGACACAGCGTGGCTGTGGCAGGACCGATGACTGGGATGGAGACCTCCTCGCCGAGGAGATGGCCGCGCTGATGGACTGGGGCGGAGGCCGTGCAGGGCGCTGCCCCGCTGCCCGGTCCACTGGGGCGCTGGCGTATCTGGCCACACCGTCTGGTGTATCTGGGTCGCTGTCCGTTGGCGTATCTGAGGTACGCCGTCCAGCTACACCGAGCAGATACGCCGTCCCCTCATACGCCAGCCACCTCCGGAACGCCGGCGTTCTGGAGAGGGGTCACCCCCCCTCTCCACCTACGCGGTCCTATCTGCAGGCCTACCTTCAGCCTCGTCCCTGGGCCCACCCCAGGGCCACAGCCATCGCCCTGGCTCATCCTCTTCCCCATTGATATCCCCCGTTCTGGCACGGGCAACCTATCCTATGCCAAAGCCAGAGTGAAACCAGCAGAACCACCACGCCAATCCAACGTGGCGTGATGCAGATTCCACCTGGGCTTTAGTTTAGTATGGACCAGCCACAGCGTACCCAGCTTCCCGCCTGAAGGTCCACACTATTCGCCAGCGTGGCCTGGTCGCCGCCACGTAGTAGTTGGACCGATGCCCACAGGCCTGGTTACAGTCGTCCAGGGTCTGTTCGTCGGGAAAGAAGGTGCTCTGGTTCACCGGAAGCAGGGGACGGCCCGGCGCCGAAGAGCAGCGCCGCACCTCCCACATCTGTCCAGGAATACCGTTCAGCAGCGCTATCCGGGCCACGCGGCGCACCTGGCGCGGGTCGTCCCACCGCACCTCGGGGAAACGGTCGCACCAATGGACCATCTCCTGGAGGCTCACCCCTTTGGCTGCCCGCCTGTCCAGCTGTTTGAGAGCGTCCCGAAGTAGCTTGACGGGCCCTGTCAAGGGGCTGGTGGTCAGCCGCTCCTCCTGGGAGAGGCGCTTGAGCGCTTCTTCTAGCCGGTCCGCAGGGACCTCAACCTCCCTCAGCAGCGACCGGCTCGCGACGCGACGCCCGGGTTCGGACACCGGCCTGACCCTGATTTCACCCAGTTCATCCCAGAGGGCGGCTAAGTCCGTCTCCAGCTCCTGCAGCAGGTGCTCGCCCGTTGAACCATGACTCGCGCCCTCCTCCAGGCGGCGAACAGCCCTGCCCACGCCTCCCAGGGCCGCCCTGAGGGGACGCAGACTGGCCTGCCTACCGTCGGAGTCTGCATCCGCAGTCTCCAGGACCCGCTCCAGCGCCGCCACCAACGCATCGAACCGCTTCCTCACCTGTTTCACGCTGCCCTTTGCTGACATGTCCACCTCCACGTTCCTGATGTGTCACCCACTGAGAAGCAACAGCAGGCCCCCATGGGCACGCCCTGGCCGAAAGCGGCCTCAACTCTCCAGCTTCGACTCATGCACCATTCGGATATCATCCGTAGCCAGTCCGCTTGTGGTCTGCACATCATTGGCATATCATTTGCGTACAATTTGCGACAGGCCCAGATTCCCTCTTCCACGCGAAAACGAGGTGCTCATGCCCACCCTGGACGAGCGTTTCAGAGATGGCCCTCCAACCAGGGAGCCCGCCGACGCCCACGCATGGCTCAGCGCCGAGGAGAGACGCTTCATCCTCTGGGGGCTGAAGGAGAGGTGGTCGGCCATCCGGATGGGACGCGCCCTGGGGATAAATGAGGCCACCGTTCGGCGCTTTCGAAAGAAGTTCTGGGAGGACCCCCGGCTCCTCCTGGAGCTGGGCCTCTACGAGATGGTGGGAAGCGCCCGAACCCCCGAGTACCGCTGCCTGGTGTGCGGAGAGCGCGCCCTGGGCAGGCTGGCGATGGAGCGGCACGTCCTCCGCCACTACCTGGAGGAGGAAGCGGTCATGGCCGCCCTCCCCGAGGTCACCGACAATAGCGCCCGTCAGCGTGGAGAGGGCCAGGAGAGTGGAGAGAAAAAGCCACAGCGGAAGCACAGGGTCCCGCGCCGGCAGAGGCGCCACTAGCGGCCGCCTCACCGCTGAACATCTCCTGCCAGTTCCTCTCCGGACCCTGCGACATCCTCTCCTCTGCTGTCCACTTCAGGCCACAGGGAGTCGTACCAGCGGCGGTGCTCCTGGCCCGCCACCTTCCTGTAGCGGGCCGTCGTGTTCAAGAGAGCCGGTAGAAACCCTTCAACTCCTGCTCCAGCAACTCCTGGAGGTCATCCCCGTTGTTGTGGGGCAGGTGCAAGGCTGATTCCCCCGTAGAAACCCCCTCTGGCCCCACGACCCCTGGCCAAGACACTG
>JAUYDU010000120.1 GCA_030691665.1 Chloroflexota bacterium | reverse complement strand
TCGCGGAGTTTATCCTGAGCGGCGGCAGATTCTTCGCTTCGCTCAGAATGACACTGGGCCATACTGTCACCCTGAGCGCAGCGAAGCCTGCCCTGAGCCTGCCGAAGGGGGTCTCTTGGCTACTTCAGGGAGACGCGGGTTCTTACAACTGATTGCTAGACGTCGTCTCCAGGGCGCCCGTCTACGAGCACGATAGGCTGGACCCGTTGTAGGTGCAGGTCTTGGAACCCGCCGACCCGTTCTTGGCCGCGCTCGCTCTGATGGTCCAGGGCAGGCGGTCGGATGTGGTGGTATAGAACGAGAAGACAGCCCATCCCGTCGACCCTGAGTACTTGCGGCTGGTGCGGTCCATCCCGCGGGTATCCAGAGTGACCGTCACCAGGGCGCCGGATACCGCCGTGCCCCCGTTGGTCACCTTCACCAACACGTAGGCTTTCTGGCCTGGCCGGGGCGTCCCGCTCAGGCGGACTTCCAGCGATAGGCTCCCCGACGGCGCGTTCACGGTGACGCTGGCGCTGCGGGAGTTATCGGCGGTGTCGGTCTCACCGCTGACCGGCGCCGCTGTGGCGGTGAGAGTGTGAGCGCCGGTGGCGACTCCAGTGGTGTTCCAAGAGAAGCTGGCGGTTGTCGAACCAGCGGCGCCCAGGCTGACGGAGGTGCTGCCGATAACCGTGCCGGCGGTCGTGTCCTCAAGGGTCACGCTGAACGTTTCGGCGACGCTGCCCTGGTTGGCCACCGCCACCGTCACCTGGACGGTGCTCCCCTGGGTCACGGACGCCGGGGCGGTGAGGCCCGTGACAGCCACGTCGTGGCTAGCCGGGGGCGGCGGGCCGCCTCCGCCGACCGCCTCGTCGGCGTCCACCAGGCCGTAGCCGTACCAGGTGTCCCGACCCGCGGCTCCCAGGTCATCAGCCGTCTGCTGAAAGCGCGCCCTCACCTCATCGTTGGTGCGGCCGTTGCCGTTGCCATCGGTGACGCCGCTGGCCAGGACCAGCGCGGCCGCTCCCGCCACGTGAGGCGAGGCCAGGGAGGTACCGCTGGCATAGGCGTAGGAGCCGTTGGGGTAGGTGGTCCTCACGCTCACGCCCGGCGCTGCGAGCTCCACCGTCGGGCCCATGCTGGAGAAGCAGGGTCGGGAGTCGTAGCTATCGGTGGCGCCCACGGCGATGACCTCGGCGTAGCGAGCCGGATAGGAGACCGTGTCCGTCGAACCGGAGCAATCGCCGGAATTGCCGGCAGCAGCCACCACGACTATGCCCGCGTTGGAGGCGTTGGTGACGGCGGCCTGAAAGCTGAGGGATCCTTGCGAGGAACCCAGGCTCATGTTCACCACCTGGATACCATGGCTCTGAGCCCATTGCAGGGCGGCTATGATGTCGCTCACATAGCCCCAGCCGGAGCTGCTGAGCACCTTCAGGGCATAGAGCTGGGCTTGAGGGGCCACCCCCACCACGCCCGCACCATTGTCCTCGGCGGCCACCACGCCGGCCACCAGAGTCCCGTGGCCATGGTCGTCCAGGGGGTCGCTGTCGCGATTGACGAAGTCGTACCCGCCAACGTAGTTGGCATTCAGGTCGGAGTGACGGTAGTCGATGCCGGTATCGATGATAGCCACCTTCACCCCCACCCCCTGGTTAGTAGGATGAACCAGGCCCGCACCGATACGCTTGACGCCCCACGAGTTGTCCAGCTCAGTATCGACGATGCGCACCTGGTAGTCCTCCTCCACGCTCGCCACCCGCGCGTCAGCCCGCAGAGAGGCGATGGCCGAGGAGGGCACCTCGGCAGCCAGGGAGGGCACGATGTCGAACCTATGCCTTACCGAGCCTCCCGCCGACCTGACGAGCTCCTCATCCGAGAAGCCGGGCTCGCTCTTGAAGGTGATGATCACCCTCATGGGGGCGTCCGGTTGGGCCGCTACCCCCGCGGCCCAGAGCACGGAGAACGCAGCCAGGATCGCCAGCGAAATCAATCGTCTCACGACTACCTCCACCCCAGAACTACGGACAAGCTATCTTTCCCCTCTATAGTAAAGACGCCCCGCGACGTTCCATAGTTACGTCAACTTCAGGATTACGAGAGAGACGCCCGGCCGCTGTCCAGGATATCTTTCGAAACAGTCAGCAGCCGGCGCTTGCCACGGCCGCAGGCGCATGATATCATGCCCTCGACAAGCGAACGACGCTGTTGAACCTTTAAGTCGGTCCGGCGAGGCCGACAAGGAGAAACAGTGACGATACACAATACCGATATCGACAACGTCGGCTGGATGCCGGAGCCCTCTTGTCGCCGCGGCGGCAAGGGGGTTTTTGTATGCCCGGTGGGCCCATGAACGAGCACGTGATCCTATCGTCTGAGGATATCCGGCGGGGCTTGAGCCGCATCGCCCACGAGATCGTGGAGAACAACCCCAGCCTCGACGACCTGGTGCTGGTGGGCATGCGTACCCGTGGCGTCCCCCTGGCCGCTCGCCTGGCCCAGCGTATCGCCGACTTCGAGGGGCGCGAGGTGCCGGTGGGAGCGCTGGACATCGGCCTCTACCGCGACGACATCTCCTACCTGGACCTGAAGCCAGCCCTGAAGCCCACTGAGATACCCACGGACATAGCGGGCAAGCGGGTGGTGCTGGTGGACGATGTGCTGTTCACCGGCCGCAGCATTCGCGCCGCCCTGGACGCCCTGATCGACTTCGGCCGGCCCCAGCACATCCAGTTGGCGGTGCTGGTGGACCGCGGCCACCGCGAGCTGCCCATCCGCGCCGACTATGTCGGCAAGAACGTCCCCACCTCACGGCACGAGGAGATCCAGGTACGCCTGGCGGAGATCGACGGCCGCGATGAGGTGGTAGTGCTAGAGGCGGAGTGAGAGCATGGCAGAGAGAAGCGTCAGAACCAAGAACCAAGACCCAAGACCCAGGGAGGCCAAGACCCGAGAAGTTGGGCCAGAGCCTGCCCTGAGCCGAAGCCCTGAGCGAAGCGAAGGGGCAGCGAAGGGGGTTGCCGTCTGGGAGCGCCGCCACGTGCTCGACCTCGACGACTTCAGCCGGCGGGAGATCGAGCAGGTGATGGAGACGGCCGACGCCATGAAGGAGGTGCTGGGCCGCAAGATAAGGCGCGTGCCCACCCTGCGCGGCATCACCGTCGTCACCCTGTTCTACGAGGCCAGCACGCGCACTCGCTCCTCCTTCGAGCTGGCGGCCAAGACCCTGGGCGCCGACGTCATCAGCATCGCCGCCAGCGGCAGCAGCACCGAGAAGGGGGAGTCGCTGGTCGATACGGTGCGCACCCTCCAGGCCGTGGGCGCCGACATCCTGGTGATGCGTCACCCCTGGTCGGGGGCGCCCTACCTGGTGGCCCGCCACGTCGACATGAGCGTCGTCAACGCCGGCGACGGCTGGCACGCCCACCCCACCCAAGCCCTGCTGGACGCCTACACCATCCAGCGCCATTTGGGCGACCTGCGCGGCAAGAAGGTGGTCATCGTCGGCGACATCGTTCACAGCCGCGTCGCCCGCTCCAACATCTGGGGCCTGACGACGATGGGCGCCCAGGTGGTGATCTGCGGCCCGCCTACCCTC
>JAUYDU010000103.1 GCA_030691665.1 Chloroflexota bacterium | reverse complement strand
CGAGCTGCGGCGCCGCTCAGGCCCGCCTGTGTCCCAGTTGTGGCGCCGCCCGGCCAGCCAGCGATACCTTCTGTGGCGAGTGCGGCGCACATTTGGAGAGTGAAGCATGAAGGCTTTGCTAGTAGCCGCCGTCGTTCTGGGTTTGGCGGCCGTGGGCCCTGTACCCGCCCAGGCCGATCCGCTAGGAACTATCGAGGGAACGGTGGCGAATGGCACCGAGGGCGGGGGCTCGGTGGCCGACCTGGAGGTGACTCTGGCCGCCTGGCAGCAGGGCAAGGCGGTAGGGGAACCAGTCACCACGCGCACCAATTCCATGGGGGCGTTTGGCTTCGACGGGGTGTCCACCTCCGCCGACTACACCTACACCGTGTCGGTGCGCTATCAGGGCGTCGATTACTCGGCAGACGCCATCCAGGTGAGTGCCGAAACCTCGGTCGCCCGCCTGGAAATAGCAGTCTTCGAGCCGACAACCAGCCCCGAGGCAATAAGGGTGCTCCTCGATCACCTGGCAGTGAAGGTGGATGGGGAGGGTGGCCGGCTGGCAGTGATGAACTACCTGAAAATCGCCAATACGGGCGACCGAACGTACGTAGGTGATAGGACCACCGACCCCAACGCCTCAGCACCCACCCTGCGCTTGTCTCTGCCCAGGGAGGCCGCCAGCCTGGAACTCCTCCAGGGCCTGCAGCCGGAGAACCTGGTGATGCAGGACGACACTCTTGCCGAAAACCGGCCGGTCCCGCCAGGTGAGCAGGACTTGGCTTTCACCTACGAGCTGGCCTACTCGTCAGGCAGCTACATTTTCCAGAGAGCCCTGGATTATCCCACCGACAAGGTTACCTTTCTGGTGCCCGCCGAGGGCGTCCAGATCGAAAGCGAGCAGCTTCCTACTCGCCAGGAAGCGGAGACCGCCGGCGGCAAATATGTGGTGGCTAGCGGCGAGGGCCTGTCGGCGGGCACTCCCCTGGAGGTCGTATTGACTGGCTTGCCCCAGGGGGGTGGGGGACCCCTTTCGCTGGGGAATATCCTGCGGCCGGCCGTGGTCATGCTGGTGGTACTGGCCCTGACGGCCGCCGTGGCCTACCCCCGCTTTCGCCGTCGGCCCGCCGCTGCCCCGGTCGAACAGAGAGATGCCGATGAAGAAGCTAGAGAGCGCCGCAAAGCCGCCTGAGCCTGCTGAGGTGACCTCTCGGCAGGGGGCTGCCGCCCTTGGGCCCTGGGACATCGAGGTGAAGGGCTTGTGGAAGTCCTTCGGTGGCGCGCCGGTGCTGCGAGGCCTGGACTTGCGGGTGAGAGCGGGCGAGTGCCTGGCGATCGTTGGGCCCAACGGGTCTGGCAAGACCACTCTCATCAAGACCCTGGCGACCTTGCTGCGACCCTCGGCGGGAACGGTGCGAGTGGGCGGCTTCGATGTGCGGGCCGAGGCCAGCGAGGTGCGGCGGCAGATCGGCGTCCTCTGCCATCAGAGCTTCCTCTACAGCGACCTAACCGTGGGGGAGAACCTTCAGTTCTATGCCCGCATGTACGGAGTGGCCGATCCCGGCCAGAGGGTGGGCGAGATGCTTCGCCTGGTTGGGCTGGAGGAGCGGGTCGCTACCCTCGTCCGGGCTCTATCGCGAGGCATGTTGCAGCGGCTGGCCCTGGCCAGGGCCCTTCTCCATGAACCGGCCGTCCTCTTTCTGGACGAGCCCGATACGGGCCTGGATCAGCGCTGGGCGGGGGTCCTGCGCGACCTTGTCGTTCGACGGGCCGCTCAAGGCTGTACAACTCTTCTCACCACCCACAACCTGGAGCGCAGCCTCGATCTGGCGGACCAGGTGGCGGTCCTGAACGGAGGAAGGATCGTCTTTGCCGCCCGCCGGGATGAATTAGATGTGGGAAGTCTTAGGGAAGCGTACCATCGCTATACCGGCGCCGCGGCTTGAAGGCGGATTCACCTCCTTCCTCGCCCAGGCGGCGGCTGTGGCGACCAAAGATGTGCGCGCCGAGCTGCGCAGCAAAGAGGTTGCCAGCGGCAGCCTGGTCTTTGCCTTGCTGGTGCTGGTTATCTTCAACTTTGCTTTCGACCTGCGCGGCGAGACCCGCACTCTGGCCGCACCCGGCATGCTCTGGGTGGCCATCAGCCTGGGGGCGATGATGGGCCTGGGCCACGTGTTCGCTAGAGAGAAGGAGCAGGGCGGCATGGAGGGCCTCATCCTCTGTCCGGTGGACCGTAGCGCTATCTACGTCGGCAAGTTCGCCAGCGCTCTCCTTCTGACGGGGGTGGTGGAGCTGGCCGTCCTGCCTTTGTTTGCCGCCTTTACCAACCTATCGGTCTTCCTGCCGGGGCTTATCCTGATTGTGGTTCTGGGGACGATCGGCTTCGTCGCCGTGGGTACCCTCTTTTCGGCCATGGCCGTCCACACCCGGACGAGGGAGCTCATGCTCCCCATCCTGCTCCTGCCAGTGGCCACGCCCGTCGTCATCGCCGCCGTTGAGGGCAGCCGGGTCGTCTTCGACGGGAAGCCCTGGGGGGATCTCATGCCCTGGCTGACAGTGCTGGCCGCCTTCGACATCGTCTTCCTGGCCCTCTGTCCCTGGCTGTTCGAGTACGTCATGGAGGAGATGGGCTCATGAAG
>JAUYDU010000531.1 GCA_030691665.1 Chloroflexota bacterium | reverse complement strand
GGCATCGCGGCCCAGGTAGCGCTCGATCATCGCTCGCGGCGTCTTGCCCTTGCGGAAGCCGGGGATGCGGGTCTTCTGAGCCAGCCGCCGATAGGCCCGCTCCAGGGATGCTTCCAGACGCTCGGGCTCGACCTCGATCTCCAGGACGACCTGGCTCTCCGGTATGCGTTCGGTGGAAACTTTCACGCCTGTGGATTGCCTCCGAATAGATATTATAGCATGCTGCCCCTTCTGGCAGGAGAGGCGCACCTAGTTCACCGCCGGTGGGTGAACTTCCTAAAACCCTGCGGGATAAATCCCGCAGCACCAAAGTTTCGATTCTGGGAAGCCGCGGGTTTCAACCCGCGGGATGGTCCCTTGCTTGCTACTGCCGTCTCGGGCTCAACACGTCGTTCAGGGCGTCACCCAGCAGGTTGAAGGCGAACAGGAGCAGGCCCACCACCGCCGCCGGCACCAGAAGCAGGTTGGGGTGGGCCCGCAGGGTGGTGATGCCGCTGCCGTCCCAGATCATCGCCCCAAAGCTGGGATGCGGCGGTTGGACGCCAATGCCCAGCCAGGTGAGCATGATCTCGGTGCCGGCCATCGCCCCCAGGGAGATGGTGACGCTGACGATGATCAGGTTGCCCACGCTGGGCAGAAGGTGCCTGCCCAGGATGCGCCACACCGAGGCGCCCATCGCCCGCGCCGCCAGCACGTAGTCCGTCTCCCGCAGGGAGAGAACCTGCGAGCGGATGACGCGGGCCATACCCACCCAGCCGAACAAGGCCAGAGCACCGAAGATCAGGAAGTAGTCGGGGGCACCGGCGTCAACCAGCCCCCCCATCAGCGGCCAGGACTCGAAGTTGTCGAACAGGCCTTCGACGCGAGGCCTGACCGTAGCGGTGATCAGCAGCAAGAGCAGGATGTCTGGCAGGGCGAAGAAGGCGTCGGCCACCCGCATGATGAAGTTGTCCAGCCGCCCGCCGACATAGCCGGCCAGCAGCCCCAGCCCTACCCCCAGCACCAGGCCGCCGGTGAGGATGGCGGCAGCGCTGATGATCACGGTGGTCTGGGAGGCCCAGATGACGCGGCTGAGCATGTCACGGCCCAGGCGGTCAGTGCCCAGGGGGTGAGCCAGGGTGGGGCCGGCGAAGGTGTTGTCCAGGTCCTGGCTGTTGTACCCGTAGGGCGCCACCCAGGGGGCCAGAATGCCCGCCAGGTAGATGGCCACGATGACCGCCAGGCAGACCAGCGCCAGCCGCTTCCGCAGCAGGCGGCGGAACACGCCCGCGCTCGGGCGGGGGCGCTCTTCCTCCCAGGGGCCGCCTACGGCAGCCAGCTCTGCCCTCGCCATCCTAGGACCCTCACCCCCCTTCCAGGCGAACGCGCGGATCGATAAAGCTGTAGGCGATGTCAGTGATCAGGTTGGCAACGATGAATGCTGTGGCAACGATCAGGGTCACGGCCATCATTACGTCGTAGTCGCGATTGAACACGGCCTTCCAGATGAACTGGCCGATGCCGGGAACGCCGAACAGCGTCTCCACAAACAGAGAGCCGCCCAGAAGGCTCACCAGGGCAAAGCCGACCATGGTGGTCATGGGCAAGAGGGCGTTGCGGGCAACGTGCCGGCTCACCACCACGAACTCCTGGAGCCCCTTGGCCCGGGCCGTGCGCACAAAGTCCTGGTCGAGCACTTCCAGGGTCTGCGAGCGCATCAGGCGGGCGATGCCAGCGATGCCGGGCAGGGACATCACCAGGATGGGCATGATGATGCGCTTATCGAAGATCCCGACCTTGAGGCCGAAGATGTCCTTTTCCACCCAGCCGCTGCTGGGCAGCCATCCCAGCTTGACCGCGAGGATGAACTGCAAGATAGGTATGGTGACCAGCACAGGTATCGACCGGAAGAAGAGGAAAACGCTGATGGTGAAGGGGTCCTGCCAGGTGCCCTGGCGCAGGGCGGCCCAGATGCCAACGGGGATGCCAAGGGCAAAGATGATGATCAGCACTATCAGGTTGTACTGAATAGTGACCCAGAACTTGTCGAAGATGATGTCCGCCACGGGTGTGCCCTGGTAGGTAACGCTGGTGCCCAGGTCGCCGTGCAGGGCATCCCACATGTAGAGGCCGTACTGGGTGAAGAAGGGGTCGTCCAGGCCCCGCGCCTGGCGAATGCGCTCCACCACCTCGGGGTTGTTGTATTGCCCCTGGAGGATCTCCACTGGGTCGCCGGGCCCGAAACGCCCCAGAGCGAAGGTAGCCAGCGATACCGCCAGCAGGACGAACGGCGCCCAGAGCAGGCGCCTCACTACGAAGGGGACAACACCCTGCATGATTTCCAGCTATCGTGCCGAAGGGATGATGCTATTCCCCGGCGAAAACTTCCAACAGCAGCGTCGAATTGGCCATCTCTTGGTCGCTCACGCTGTTGAGGAGACGAAGAAGCGCCTGAAGGAGCGGCCCTAGCTGCTTTCGGGAGTATTGCCGATAGGAAAGAATGATGCCTGCATGCCGGCGGCCTTCAGCGAACCAGGAGTGGGCTAGAGGGAGGTAATGGCGGTAGTTACTTGAAACGAACAAACCCCCGTTCGTCGATCTCGAATCCGTAGTCCTTCCCGAGTTGATCTGCACTTACGGGCGCAAACTCCTTCTCTATCTGTTCCTGATGATCCAG
>JAUYDU010000491.1 GCA_030691665.1 Chloroflexota bacterium | reverse complement strand
CTCCGTGGTGAGCCGTGACACCAGCGAGATGGAGTTCGCCATGAAGCGGCAGCTCTTCCTCGCCGAGCAGGGCTATCGCTACGTGATAGAGAATGTGGAGCTATGAAGACGCTGCACCGTCACCTTACAGCGCTGGAGTTCCAGAGCCCTGCCCTCCTGGAGGAGGTAATGCGCGTGGGCGTGGAGAAGGACTTCCTGGTCGTGCGCCTTGGACCGCAGATGGTGGCAGTGGCCCGCCCGGACCTGGAGGCGCTGGAGCAGTACCTGCTGCGCAAGGGGTACTATCCAACAAGAAGGAGGAGGCATGGAAAGGCCCGCTGACCAGGTCTTTCGGCTCCTGCTCTCCTTCCTGGAGCGCTACGGCCGGCCCTTTCTGCAGGGGATGGGGCACGCCACCGGCTACACGGCACGGGGGATCCCCAATGCGCACGACCTGGCCATGGTTCTCTCGCAGCCCAGCCAGGTCAAGTCTTTGTACGAGCAATGCGGGGCTGCCGAACGACGTCTCCTGCTGTACACCTACCTGTGCCCGGGGCGAACGGTTGCCCACGCTGCTCTCTGGAACTTGTGGGATGTGAGGTCGCCCTCCTACGGGCGGGACCAGCAGTCTGAGGATCGTGATCTGCTGCTCAAGGGCCTCTTGCTGGTGCAGCGGTCGGACACAAAGCCGATTGGCCTGCCTGGACGTTACTCCAGTATCTCCGGCGACCTGCGCCTCAACCCGCTGGTCGAGCCCCTGTTGCGTCAGGAGAAGGCCGAGGTCTTCGCCAGTCTCACCTCCGCAGAGCCGAGTTCGCTGACCTCCATTCACCACAGGGTCAGGGAACGGGAGCTCTACCGGCTGCTCCAGAGGCTCGCCGACAAGCCCCTGCCGCTCACCCAGGCTGGCAGACCCCGCCAACGGGAGTTGGTGGAGATGGCCAAGGAGCTTTCCCTGGACGTGGACCTGGCGAACTGGCTGATCGAACTGGCCACGTCCGCCGGCCTGCTCATCGCCGCAGACGATGCTGTCGGCGCCACCGATGGAGGTCGCGCCTTTCTTCGCGAAGGGCCCGCACAGCGGCTTCGCCGCCTGGGGTGGGCGCTGTGCCTGGGGACAAGCCGGGGCTACCATGGCGCCTGGTGGGGCTCCCACGCCTCCACAGTGGCCATAGCCTGTGGCACGGCCACCCTGCTTCCGCCGCATCAGTGGGTGGCCATATCTGATGTGGGGGCATGGATGGCCAGGGAGCGGTTGCCCAACCAGCTTGTGAGATCCCTCGACTCCATCTCCGCCGTGTGGGCGCAGGTGCTGCACCCGTTGGGATGGGTGGATCTGGGCTATTCAGCAGGTGACAAGAAGCCTTCCCACATCCGTCTGACCCCTGCGGGAGCAGTGGCTCTGGGGGCGCTTCCCGACCTTCCGCAACAGGGTGAGGCAACAGGGCGAGCGCTGATTGTGAAGCCGGATCTGGAGATGGTCGTCACGCTGGATATGCTTGACGCCGCTGAAGTGACCTTCCTGCACGCCTTCGCCGACGGTGGCTCCGGAGAGGCGGTAGGTGTGTACAAGCTCTCCAGGGAGGGCCTGTACCGCGCTGTCAGAGGGCACCGGGGTCTTGACGATGTCCTATCCTTCCTGGAGACGAAATCGGACCTGCCGCTGCCCGAAAACGTGCGTCGAACGCTCGAAGGGTGGTGGGCCGAATTCCAGGGTATCCGGGTCTGGGAAGACGTGGATGTTCTGGAGGAGGATGGCGAGTTTCGTATCAGGGATGGGGAAGCCCCCGGAGCGCCAGTGGTGGACTACCGTGCTCCCACCGTCGGCGGCGCTCGCTGGAGAGCCGGCAGCCTGTGGCTCGATGGCGGCGCCGACATCTTCCTCAAGGGAGTCGTGGGGGCCATCGCCGTCTGGTAAGGGGACCGGTGGCAACTGGACAAGGGCCGGCTTGCTGGTTTGCGGCAGAGGGGAGACCGCTGGTTCCGCCGTTCCATGGAGGTACTGCAGCGGGCCCTGGTCCCGTTCCCTCGGGAGCTGGCGACCAGCCTCAGGGCGCACAAGGGAGAATACGGGCCCGTGGCGCTTGCGGCCGCTACGGCGGTGGTGCTGCCCAGCCCTGCGTTGGCACGCCAACTTCTTGAGACTTCCCGTGGTTTCGCAAGGAGGCCCTGCTCTGGTCAGGGCAGACTGTCCTAGTGAGCCGCGAGGCAGTAGCCAGAGTAAGGGAGAACCTGGTCAACCTGGGTTTTGCACTTGAGGAGGAGCCCGCAGGCCTGTGGGACCAGTTCAGGGAAGAGATGTGGTTGGTTGGGAAGGCCTCGCCAGCGGAGTCCGCTCTGCTTGGAGGTCACCGTTCTTACGCCGACAGCAGCTTGACGGATGCCAACCGCCAGATCGTACTCGTTGGCCAGATTCGAGACGCCATCCACAGAGACGCCGAACTCCTGCTGTACTGTCAGTCGCGAGGCTCCAGGTTGGAGTTCCTCTCTCTGAACCCGCGCGACGTCTACCAGGCTGAGCGGGGCTGGGTGGTCGAGGGCTACTGCCACCAGCAGCGCCGCGAAGTGTCACTGCGGCTGAGCCGCGTTCGATCGCTCTCCGTGGCTCCGAAGGGATCGCAGGAGTGAGACATGAGGATGGACAGGACGCCCCGATCCAGACGCGCGAGCCCCAAGGCGAGTTGCTTGGGCCGCCTCTTTCCGCAGCGGATGCTGGACTGAATTCGTTGGCCCGTGCCACGCGCCAGCAGACTCGATTCCCTCTCAGACTCCCGCCGATATGGTCCTGACCACAAGCTCACTTCTTGGGAGATGGTCAAGGACTGAGTTGGAGTTGACGCGCCTGCGCGAGAGACGAGGCTCCACGTCAGGCAGGGGGAAAGGGGGGCCTTGCTCACGCGAGAGCAGAATCGACGCACAACGTTCGGATAGCCAGGCGCTTCGGAGGCTTCTTGTAGCCCGCCCACCGTCTGCGTATGATGTGGACGGCCCGGTGGCGCCCCCGTTGAAGCGGCCTCGTACAGTCCGCTATGGCTGGGGTAGGGAAAGGAGCGTGCGTCGTGCCAGCAAAGGTGCAGGGGAAGGAGCGCGTCTATCAGGTCAAGGTGACGTTGAAGGGCGTCCGCCCGCCCGTGTGGAGGCGTTTCCTGGTGAGGGATGTCACGCTGCGTGAGCTTCACCTGGCTATTCAGGCTGTCATGGACTGGGAGAACTCCCACCTCTACCAGTTCACCATCGGCGGCGACGAGTACAGCGATCCCGATCCGGAACTGGAGATGAGGGATTCGACGAAGATCAGATTGGGCCAGGCATTTCGTTCGACGGGAACGAGGTTCACCTACGTGTACGACTTCGGCGATAGCTGAGAGCACGAGGTCCAGATGGAGAAGACTCTCGTCGGCGAGGAGGGGAAACAGTATCCGGTCTGCCTGGCTGGGCGGCGTGCCTGCCCTCCAGAGGACTGTGGCGGCGTCTGGGGGTATGAGGAGCTGTTGGAAGCCATCCGCGACCCTGGGCACGAAGAGCATCAGGAGATGCTGGAGTGGCTGGGCGGTCCCTTCGACCCCGAAGCCTTCAGCATAGCGTTGGTGAACAAGGTCCTGGCCGGCTCACCATGCCCCGGTGATGATGAAGGCTCACCCAGGCCCTGATGCGGGCGGGCCCGTGGCGGCGGTGACAGCCCTTTTCTCGGAGTGGCTTACCGAGACGGATCTGAGATGTAGAATGGCC
>JAUYDU010000476.1 GCA_030691665.1 Chloroflexota bacterium | reverse complement strand
AGGAACGCCCACCTCACCGCATTGTGGGTGGCCAAGATCTTGGGCATCATCTCTCCCAGCACCAGCAGAAGGACCGTGACCCCGACGGTGGAGACCAGGATGGCGGTGTTGACGTCCTTCACCATCGAGAGCGCAATGGCGGTGCCCAGCGCGGCGGCGGCGGTGTTGACCAGGTTGTTGCCGAGGAGGACCGTGGGCAACAGTCTATCGGGGCGCTCCGCTAGCCGCGCTACCAGCGCCGCGCCCGGCCTGCCCTTCCGCACCAGTTCCAGCAGGTGCGCCCGTCGAATGGAGAGGAAGGCCGCCTCCGTGGACGAGAAGAAGGCGGACAGCGCCACGCACACGAATAGCAACGCAAGCTTCACTGAGAGGTCCTGCACCATGGGCACACGCTCCAGAGTGGGAGAAGAATTCCCCGCCGCTCCCGTGGCGATGATAGCATCGGGTAGCTACGAATGTCAAAACCACCCTTCGTCCGATCTTCGACAGTCCGATGCGAGCGCGGGGCAAGAACAGCTTCAACAACCGGGGGATCGGCTGAGGGACGTGTTTCCCTGCTCCCTGACCAGTCGGGGCGGCTCAACCAGATATAGCCGAGGTGGCTCCAGCGCGCCCAGGACAGTGAAGTTGGTCTGCTGGTGCGGGATCGGCTCACTGGGGTGCGGCATTGGTGCTGGGTTGCAGAACTCCACGCACGAATAGTCAGCTTTGAGCTAGCTTTGCCGTAGGCATCAAATTCTTTGGCAAACAAGAGCTAGAAGACCCCGTACACCGTCTTCTGTCATCAACACTGGCCGCTTCAGCTACAAGGCTGCCGCGCGGGTCATCGTCGACGCGCTGTCCGTCAGTCGCTGAGTGGAAAAGCGGAGGTTGATGGGCCGGGAGCAGGCCGCGGAGAAACCCGCCCAAACTGCTCCGTCCAGTCTTGGGGCTTTCTGTTCCCGCAGGTTACGATGCGGGTGTCCAGAATCCTTGCAGCCTCCTCCGTTGGCTAGCTGGCCCTCAGGGGAGGCGCACATTGGAGATGCCATGAGTAGTGTCACACAGGCCAAAGCGTCAAAGACCAAGACCAAGCGCAAGCGGAGGCGTGAACCTGTCCCTGGACCTGTTTTGAAGGAGGCGGTAGCCTCAATGGTGGTGGTGGGTGTTGGGGGCGCCGGCTGCAACGCGGTGCGGCGCATGCTGGAGTACAAAACCGTCCCCGGTGTCAGGTACGTGTGCGTCAACACCGACCGCAAGTCTTTGGGAATGATGAGTGGTGTTGAGGCCATTCAGATAGGAGAGCGCCTCACCCAGGGCCTTGGAGCTGGCGGAGTACCTGATGTGGGCGCTCGCGCCGCTGAAAGTGCGAAGGATGAGTTGCAGCGGGCCATCGGCAAGAGCGACCTGGTTTTCCTGGCGGCGGGTATGGGCGGAGGGACGGGCACGGGCGCTGCGCCTGTGGTGGCCGAGATTGCCCGCCAGTCGGGCGCGCTGGTGGTGGCGGTGGCGACCACGCCCTTCTCTTTTGAAGGCATCAGGCGCCTGGAGACCGCCCACTCAGGCATCGCCAGGCTGCGGGACAAGGTGGACAACCTCATCGTCATCCACAACGACCGCCTGCTGGCGATGTTCAGGGAGGACGCGCCGATGGAGGAGGCCCTGAAGCGCGCCGACGAGGCGCTCACCCTGGGTGTCCTCTCGGTGGCCGAGGTGGTCAACGAGCCGGGCGAAATCAACGTGGACTTCGCTGACCTGCGAAGCATCGTCAAACTGCCTGGCCTGGCCCTGATGGCCACGGGGGAGGCCAGCGGCAAAGGCGCCGCCATGAAGGCTGCGCAGCAGGCGGTGAATAACCCGCTTCTGGACCTGTCCGTTGAAGGCGCCAGGGGCGCTCTGTTCAACATTCACGGCGGCCCAAGCCTCACGCTGGGCGAGGTCAACGCCGTCGGCTCGTTCATAGCCTCTCGGCTGGACTCTGATGCGATGATGTTCTTCGGGATGCTCCTGGGCGCGGAGTGGGAGGACAGGGTGCACATCACCCTCATTGCCACGGGCATACCGCCAGAGAAGGCGAACCGTGGGCGGGACTTTGCGGGGCGTTTCGGCGCTGCGTACCCGGCGCCGCAGGTTCCGCCCAACTCCATCGCCGGCAACGGTCAGGCCGTGGCGCACTGCTTCTGAGGGAAGGGGGAAGGGGCTCGCTTCCTTCGGGGGCGCTCCTGGTTGTAGGATCCCTTGTAGGCACCGATACCTGTCCTGACCTCAGTCGCGTTCCGCAGGGAGACGGAGATGTTCGTCCTTGTGGCGCCGGAGACCTTCGTACTACGGGACTGGGGATCTTCTGGGTAGGCCATTGCTTCGCCCAACAATCGTTCAGATTGTGTAACGGCGCCTTTGTCAGTGCTTGTCCGTCGGCGGACTGCCTACTGCAGCGCTCAGTCCGACTCCGTCAGGCGGAGTTCGCCGTCGCCGCTGAGGGGCGTTGACCAGGGGCGCCTGCCCGGGCGGAAGGAGGGCGAAGCCTCCACCTGTGCCTACAATATCATGCCGTAGGTGCGCTTGCGGATAGACAGGTTCACGAAGGTCTCCGTCCGCCGCACGCCCTTGATGGCGCCCACCTTGGAGCGCAGGAAGGCCCCCAGCTCCTCCGAGGAG
>JAUYDU010000234.1 GCA_030691665.1 Chloroflexota bacterium | reverse complement strand
GCTGGTAATCTGGACCACCGCCGGCCGGACCCGCTTGTAGATGTCGGGGGCGGAAAGGCAAGCGGAGCTGAGAGATGCTTGGCCAGAGGAGCTCCCATCGGGAGCGGGAGCAGATGTAGAGGCCGCAGGGGTGGAGATCGTGCCGGCTCGCTGCGCCTCCCCACTATCATCCGGCCAGAGCTGAACGACCGCGATAGCGGCGCCAGCGCCAACCAGGGCACTGACCACAGCCGCCGCAAGTATGCTTCGCAAGTGCATGCCTACCTCCTCAGGGAATAAGTTTGGCTGTTCGAATCAGGGAGCAGCGTCAGGTGCCTCCCTGGGAATGGTGAAGGTGAAACGACTCCCCTTCCCAAGCTCGCTCTGGACTTCCATGGCACCGCCATGGAAGTCCACCAGTCGCTTGGCTATAGTCAGGCCCAGTCCCGCACCGCCGGTGGCCCGGGACCGGGACTTGTCCACCCGATAGAATCGCTCAAACACATAGGGCAGGTCTTCGGGAGGGATACCTGGCCCGGTGTCGATGACGCTTACCCTCACCTGTGCGCCTTCGTCGGCTAGCTTCACGGAAACTTCGCCGCCCTCTGGCGTGTAGGCGATGGCGTTGGTCAGCAGATTGCGCAGCACCTGTCCAATGCGCTCCGGATCTATGTCCGCCACGGCTGGCTGCGGCGGAAGGTCGACCAGCAGGGCGAGCTTCTTAGCCTCGGCTGCCGGCCGCACCGCCGCAACGCCCCGCTTCACCAGGTCTGCCAAATCGTCGGGCCGCCGCAGCAGGGTAAGCTGCCCGGCCTCGACCATCGCTAGTTCCTGCAAGTCCCCAATGATTCGGTCCAGGAGCAGCGTCTCTTCATAGATAGAGTCCAGAGTTGGGGAGTCGGGCTTGAGGACGCCGTCGCGCATCGCCTCCAGATAGCCGCGGATGTTGGAAAGGGGCGTCCGCAGCTCATGCGCCACGTCGGCTACCAGGTTGCGTCGAAGCTGCTCTGCCTGGGTCAGGTCATCGGCCATGGAGTTGAAGGTTCGGGCCAGCTCACCGAATTCGTCCCTGGAGCGTACCTCGACCCGACGAGACAGGTCGCCCTGACCCAGACCCCTGGCCGCGCTGGCCAGCGCCTCCACGGGGGCCAGGATACGCCTGGACAGGAGAAAGGTGAGGAGTCCTGCCACCGCCACGGCCAGCAGTCCGCCCCACACCAGATACCAGTTGATGGAGCTGGCGAGGGCGCTCACCTCTTCCGTCGCCGAGCCATCGGCTGCCGGTTGAGGATCGATGAAGATGGTGCCGAATGGCGTATCGCTGCTGCCTACCGATATGTTCCTTCTCCACCGGGCGAAGTCGCTCCGCTGTCCCATCGACATCCCATGGGAGTCGGCCACCACGGTCCCCTGGGCGTCGGTGAGCACCAGCCGCTGGCCGTAGAGCCGCCCCATCTGTTCCACTAGCGGCTCGACACCCGACCACTCGTGGCGCTCTGCGTAGTAGCCGGAGAGCAGCGCTTCCATCCTCTCTGAGCGGAGTTGATTGGTGCGCTCTTCGTAGCGCTCGATTTCGCCGCTGGCAGCGCGGCTGACAAAGAAAGCCACCGTCCCCACGGCCACCACGATGACCAGGAGGAAGGACAGGAACATTCGCCAACGGACGCTGTGAATCATATCAGGGCGCCTCAAACTTGTAGCCTGCCCCGTAGACGGTCTTGATATAGCGGGGCCGCGCGGGATCGGCCTCCATCTTGCGGCGCAGGTTCAGGATGTGGACATCGATGGTGCGGTCAAACCCCTCGAAGTCGTAGCCGAATGCCTTCTGGATGAGCTCTTCTCGGCTAAAGACGCGTCCGGGCTCTCTGACGAGGGTGCCCAGAAGGCGGAACTCGGTGGGGGTCAGATCTATCGCCTGGTCCGCGACCGTTACCGCGTGACCCGCGAAGTCCACTCTGAGGTCTCCGTACGTGACTTCGGAAGGTCCTCGCTGCAGGGCTTCGTCGGCAGTGCGCCGCAGGACCGCCCGCACGCGGGCCGCCAGCTCTCTGGGGCTGAAGGGCTTGGTCACGTAGTCGTCGGCACCCAGGTCGAGGCCAGTCAGCCTGTCGTCCTCGGTGGTCTTGGCGGTCAGCATGATGATAGGGACGTCCGACTCTCCGCGCAGAGACCGGCAGACCGTAAGACCATCGATGCCGGGCAGCATCAGGTCCAGGACGATGAGGTCCGGGCGCTCCTCCCTGGCGAGACGAAGGGCTTCGTTGCCGTCATAAGCGCAGAACACATTGTGCCCGTCGTTCTCCAGGTAAAGCTTCACCAGAGCCACCGTCTTAGGGTCGTCGTCTACCACAAGGATTCTTCTGGCCACCCGCATCGTATGCTCGGATCTTAGGATATCGTCCGCCGGAAGCGTCGGAGGGAGCCCCGCCCCGGAAGGCCGGCTCCCTCCGCTGCCAGGGGAGGCTTGCTTATCTGCACTGCTACGTCTAGCTTGACCTCCGTACGGGTCTAATTATAGCTCTGTACCGGAGGCTGCGGGTTTGGGAGCGGCGTCCGGCACAGAGAACCGACCGTGGCCTCCATCCCAGAAGCCACTATTGCCGAACCGGCCGTGACCGAAGCCGAACCCGCCGTGCTTTCCACCCATGCCGGGAATGAAGGGAAGCCGGCCACCTGCGAAGACAGCCCGTACATCGTCGTTCACGGTCATCACCGTTACGTTGTCGCCCTCCTCCAGGTCGGCGAGTCCGCCCCCAAAGAGGAAGTCATCGTCCTCTACCTTGTAGGTCTTGGTGCCGCCGGCGTTCAGGTTCACCGTCAGCGTGCCAGCATCGGCGTCAACGCTGGCGACGGTGCCTGCCTGAAGGACGGCTGTGACGGGGTTGCCTTGCTCGTCTGTGAAATCGAATTCCCCGCCGAGGACGTGGCCGAACAGCTCGTCTGGCGCTATGCTTTCTAGCTCCGGCAGCATGGGAATCGGCCGTGGAAGCGGCTCCGGCCGGGCCTCCAGGGCGACGGAAATATCCTGAGCCTGACCGTCGCGCGATATGCTCAGGGTTATAGTGTCGCCGACATTTTTGACGTCGAGCTGGTCGCGGAACTCGCTCACGTTGTCGATCTCGGTTCCGTCGATGGCCTCGATGACGTCGCCCCGCTGCAGGCCCGCCGTGTCAGCGGGGCTCTCCGCGATAACCTGCGCGATGGTAACGCCGTCGGGAGTCTGAGCTAACATCACCCCCAACCAGGGCTTCTCTTCTTCCTGCTGAGCGGAGTTGCTCGACGACAGAGACCCTGGCTGACTCCCGGTTGCGAGCGCTGCCGCAGAGGCCGTCGTCGAGTCTGAGCTATCAGCCGCAGCGATGAGGAAGCCAACCGCTCCCACAACCGCGAGCAAAGCCGCCACTGCTACCCCTACCTGCACTAGTCGATTCCCGGCCATCACCTACCTCCTTCACGATGCTGTTCCATGTCCTGACCAACCCTTAGCTAGCGCAACGATACAGCAGAAATGTTAAGCCATTATTAAGGCCGCAGGCTCTATGGCAGGTGGTGCAGATGCTACTGCGTTGGATTGGAGGGTTCGGGCGGTACTCAGTTGCCGCCTTCTGACTATTGGGTAGAGGGTCGACAGCTTGCAGCGCGCTGCGGCGCCAAATCAGCTGTCTCTTCGCAGAGGCGGCGAGGCTGGTGAGCGTGGTTTGGTTTGACCCAGTATGCGGCAGTCCGGGCACAGCGTTTCGCCCATGGACGCGAATCCTTCACCCGGGAGGCGGCTCCGCACAGCCGCGATGAGGCCCGCCGGCGCCAGCTTCGCGCCGCATCGGCGGCAGCGCAGCAGTCTGTCGGTCTTCACGATCTCGGGCGAAGCGGTGAGGCGGGCTATGTCGAGACGCTGCTCAACCTGGATCGCGCCCTCTTCCGGGCAGACCTCGGCGCAGAGTCCGCAGGCCGTGCACAGCTCGGCGCGGTGGGTCAGGGAGAAGGCCTCGTCCTTCTCGTCCACGGTCAGGGCCTGGGTTGGGCAGTGCCTGGCGCAGAGGCCACAAGCGCTGCACCGCTCGCTATCCACCGTGACCAGTCCCAGAGGCATCCCCTCGAAACCCAGACAGAGGGCCGGATCACCAGCCAAACGACGGTGCATCGCCCGAATAAGGGGAGCCAGTTCGTATCTGTGCTCGTCGGCCGCGACAGGCTCGCCCGTCGCCAGGGGCTGGGGTGGGAGAGCGGCGATCTGGTCCGCCAGCGATGCCAGAGCGGACGCCTGAGTGGTCGGCGAGTCGCCGTTTATGGCTACCAGCCGCTCGCTTCCCACCGCCCAGGCATCCAACAGCCGCCGCGTGGCCGCCAAAGGCGCCTCCACAGCCGCTGGGTCGAAGCCATATTGGCAGGCCGCGCTACAGCCCAGCAGGGCCACAACCTCGGCCCCCAGGTCAAAGGCCCGAAGGGGCAGAAACCACCCCAAAGCCCCCAGGCAGGGCACCTCCATCGGCAGAATACCGTCCCGCCAGGGCGAGGAGCCCCGGTCCGCCTTTCGGAGAGCGAGAATGGCGCTCCGGCAGGCGAAAGCAACCAGGCGCGAATTCGGAGCAGGGCGGCCACGCAAGAGAACCGACAGCTCCGCATCCAGAGCCTCGGCCAAGTACAGTGGATGACGGATGGC
>JAUYDU010000218.1 GCA_030691665.1 Chloroflexota bacterium | reverse complement strand
GTCAGCAAGAGGATGCGTCAGCCACTGCCGTACACACGCTGTGAACCGCAGCCAATGCGCGCCACACCTGCGGTTCGACCAGCCGATAGAGGGGAGCATCGCCCCCTACCTGGCCCCGGGCGCTGCACAGAAAGTCATGTTGTGCAGTCTCACGATCCATTCCTGCCTGGCCGCCAATGGCAAGGTGTTTGCCGCAGCGGGAGCTGGGCGTGGCTGCCATTCTGAGAGGCGGGCGCAGCCGAGTTCCGCTCCTACAGGCCCGCTCCTGCCTTCTCCCTAGCCTCCAGCTCTATCAGTGCCTCGGCCAGAACCTTGTGCCCTTCCCCCAGGAAGTCCACGTCACCATCGACTCCAGCCTCCAGAGAAACCACACGATGGGCTTCTTCATCAAACCCTTTCTTGCGCCACGTACGGGGGCTTTAACACCTTTGACAGTGGTGGTAGACTAGTGGAAGGACACATGGTCCTGACAACGGTAGACTGCCTGAAGGGAGACTCGAATGGGTAACCTGGTTGTCTATAGCATCAAGGTCAATCCCGAGCATCTCAACGGAGCTAAAAGGTTCTTTGCACGTCGTGGGTTGTTGTCGCAGGACGTGCTGCGAGTCCTCATAAGGATGGCCTCCCGTTGCGAGTCTTGCCTGGCCTTGGTTGAATCCAGGGCGCCGATTAGCGAAATCCAGAGTGCGTTCGCAAGTGTTCTCGCTGACGCTAAGGAGACGTGGCAGTTGAACGGGCTGTTCCAAGATACCGTGCTGAAGACGGCGGAAGCATGTAATCTACCTCAGGACTTCATAAAGAACGTCTTAGCTGAGGCGCAGCGGATCTACACGTCCTCCGACAAGCGACGGGAGGATGCGACGTAAAGACATAGGAACGAAAGGCAAGCGAGGCTCGCGACACCAACCACCGCTTAGGTTTAGGAAGGATGCGTGAATCATGGAGTACGATCAGAGGCAGGCCGCTAGGGGGGCAGAAACGGCAAAGGTGACGCTGGTGGCCAAGATCGACCAGCGCGCGATCCCAGGGTTGGATACAGTTGCGAAAGCAAACATGGTCAGCACCGCTCATCTCATGAGCCAGTTCCTCGACGACGTAGGTGGCGCAGTCCAGCTTCTGGAGAATTCTGAAGGCACCAGCTTCGACACTGTAAGGGATTGGTTCGCGATGCTGATCGTACAGCGATGCTCCGGAGCAACGCCGGAGACGCTGAAGGCTGTGGGACGGATCTGGGCGCGCGCTGCGGAATTAAAGGCCCAGGAAGGAGGAGACCAACGATGAAGTGTTACACCATTCTCCGGGAGAGCTCCGAACCCCAGGAGCGGAAGAAGGGACTGGCACGCCAACGACGGCAAATCGCCCGGTTTACCGAGACCTGGCCGGGAGGCCCCCATCAAATCTATGAGCCATGCCCCCAGGTCATCGAGAGCGCCAGCCAGGGCAGTCGCCGCGAATGGCTGCTTGCTGTCAACCGGGGAATCGAGCTATGCCGCCAGGGGTTGACAGACGCTTTCCTTTTCGCAGAGGTGGATCGTGAGACCAGAAACCCCCTGATCTCGGTGCCCATCCTGCGCCTGGTCCTGGACGCGGGCATCCCAGCGTTTTTCGCTGAAGAGAGTCTACACTTGGACCCTGCTGCTCCGCGTTCCATTAACCGGTACTCGGAAGCCGTGGCCAAGGCATGTGCCTACGTCGATGTGTTCGTGCAAAAGACCCGGGCTGGGCGCTTCGATCGAGCGAATGAGGATGGGCTCCTGCCGAGCAACACCCGGATGTTTGGATTCGACATCGTCGACGGCCGGAGGGTGGTGAACGTGGCACAGGCTACGGCATTGAGGCACGCGGGTGACATTGTCCTGGCTGAAGGAAGATCCGGACCAGCGGCTAGGTGGTTGAGTGAGCAGGGCTGGCGCACCACGCATGGCAGGCCCTTCTCGCCGACTAGCCTAGCATGTAGCGGAGGCACTCTCCGGAATCGGGCGCTAGTCGGGGAGACCGTGATTCATTTTGCCGAAAAGCAGGTGGTCATCCGCCACGCGGCCATCCTGGATGAAGCCAAGTTCGCGGCCATCAACGCGGTCCTGGATGGTCGCAGATTGCGGGAGCCGAGATCGGTGACTTTCTATGCTCTGACGGGGATCGTTTCTTGTGGCTGTGGCGCCAAATGGGAGGTAGGTAGCACAAGGGGGTACGGATATTATAGGTGCGCTTCGCACTGCGGAGAGAAATCGAAGCGGAAAGAAGTTTTGGAGGGATTGGTGTCGGGCAGCTTCGGAGTCTATCTCAAGGAGCGGCGAGGCCGGGCGGACTACCTGGAATTGGCCCGGCAGTCTGAAGCTACACTCAGCGAAGAGCTCGACAAGATTGAACGCGATGTTGAGGCCAACACCTCGGAATGGAGGTCTCTCCTTGCGAAGGATCTGGCAGGCTACCCAGCCGAGGTTGTCAAGGAGAAGAAGGCCGAGCTGAACGCAGCCCGGGAATCCTTGCAGTGGCGAAAGGCTGAAATTGAAGGTCAGTTGCTCCTCCTGCCCCAAGTAGACCCAAATGAGGTGGAACAGGCGTTGGCCACATTGGGCGAACCGTGGCTGGCGTGTGACTGGTCAACGCCAGCCTCGACCCCTCATGATGGTCTACCTCGAGAACAGGGTGAACTCCTGAGACGAACGCTGCTCCGCCTGGGTGGCGAGGTTCGCGTGGAGAGAGGAGAGGTACGCATAACAGGCCGACTACCGCTGGGAACCGGAGTCAGAGTTGGGGCTAAGAAAGGTACTTCAGGAGGTATTTGGAGCTGAAGCCAATCCAGCCCACCGGGCCCTCCAGCTGGATGGGGATGCTGGTCTCCACGTCCCCCACGTCGGCGGCGACTGCCTTAACGGTGAGCCTGCCCTGCTCGTACCGGAACCTCACGATGCCGGAGCCGTCTTTGGCCATCCCCTGCACCGTCTTCACCGCACGGGTGAGCTCCTCCACCAGGAAGGTCAGGCGGCTCTTGTGCCCCGTGGGTATCAGCTGCGTGTAGTTGGGGTAGTTGCCCTGGATGAGCTGGAGCCACACCGTCATCTCGCCGAAGCGGGCCCGCAGACCCTTTCCCCCACCTGGAGTTCCATTGGCCGGCGGGACACCACCAGCTCCGCGACCGACTTGCCCTCGCCCTGCTCGGCGGGCGGCGGCGCCAGCTTCCACAGCTGGGCCAGCACGCCGGCCGAGTCCGCCGGCACCAGGACCCTGCGCCCACCGCCTGCGAAACCGCTGCGGAGGGTGCGCACCGCCAGCCGGAAGCCGTCGGCCCCCGCCACCTCCATGGGCTCCGCCAGCGTCAGACAGACGGCCGTAAGGACCGGCCTGTC
>JAUYDU010000211.1 GCA_030691665.1 Chloroflexota bacterium | reverse complement strand
CCCAGACGCCGGTCTACGCCATCGCTGTGGCCGACCCCTACACCTTCGGCGAGCGGCTGACTCCCCGCATCGAGGAGGCCTTGCCCTCCATCGTCCAGGAGATCGCCGCCGACCTGAGCCACCTCTGGGGGCAGGGCTGGGCCTCCGGCCGCCTTTTCCCTCCCGCCTGCCCTCTTTGACGCTGCCGCCAGGCGGAATTGCTCGCTCAATTCCTTGCGGAACGTGTAACACTCCGCGGGCTAGCGCGTCTTTCTTTCCAGAACAAACCAGAGAAGTATGTGCCTGAGGGAGGGCTAACTATGCCACGAACGGAAAGGCTATCGTTGACTCCTATCGCCTGGCTGGCCGCGGCGATCCTGGCGGTCGCCGTTGTCTTGGGCCTGGCCGGGGCAGGAGTCTCCCATGCCGATACCCCCGTGCTGGCTCCCGGTGTTCAGAGCCTGGCCATCGGCGGCAAGAGTGTGACCAGCCCCACGGTGGCCGTAAGTATCGCTACTGGCACACCTACCATCAGCGGCAGGATCCTGCCCGGCAGGAGCACGGCCACCTTCGCCGTCGACGGCGCCATCGAATGGTCGGTCGCCATCGACGCGGCAACCGGAGAGTTCTCCACCGTCGTTCCCCAGACGGTTGGCCCGGGCACCCACACACTGTCCATCGACGGCGTGAATGTCGCCACCTTCCAGGTGGTGACCGGAGCACCGACTGGGGCGCCGGTCGGGGCGCCGGCGAGCGGCGGTGGCGGCGGCGCAGCGGACGACAGCGGGTTCGGGCTTCAGCCCTGGCTGTTCGTGCTGGCTGGCCTGGCCCTCGGTGGCGGCCTGTTCCTCATCGTCAGGCGAAAGCCCTCGCAGCAGTAATAACGTTGGGTCCCCCTTCCCTTGGCCGGGGAGAAAAGCATCTGCCAGCGGGCTATCCCGCTGGCAGATGCTTTTCCAGGCCTCTGCTGTGCTGGAGGCGCCTGGCCTACCGGTAGGCAGGCTCGGGGACCATAGCGGGTGTTGGGGCGGGCGCTGTTAGCCGCTGCGGTGTCGAGGCGGCGACCTCGGCTATCTACTCGTTGATCTGCAAGGTCGCTTCGATCATGGGCGCGCTGTAGTCCATGTCCCTGACGAAGTTCGCCAAAGCGGCGACGTCCTTCGGCAGGCAACTGCCGTCATAAGGGGAGCCGCCGCGAGTGCCATAGCGGGGGTTCCACATCCCTTCGGCGGATGCAGCCACCAGCGCCATCACCTGGTTGCCGCCGATACCCAGCTCTCGACTCAGGAGCCAGATCTCGTTGGCAAAGGAGATCTTGGCGGCGTTGAAGAGATTGTGAGTGTACTTGACCATCTCTGCCGTGCGAAGGTCGGTGCGAACGATGGGGGTGTCATTCTGGCGGCAGAGGGGCTTGTAGACCTTCTCCAGGAGATCGCCCGATCTGCGGTCAAGCTGGCCGATGACCACGAGGCGGGGGTGGAGGAAGTCGTCCTCGGCCGTGGCCTCGCGCAGGAACTCGGGGTTCATGCACACCCCGAAGTCGCGTCCTGCCCTGCCCCCAGAGGCGTGCTCCAGGGCCGGGATGACGCACTGCTCGCTGACCATGGGCAGGACTGTGCAGCGAATCACCACCAGGTGGTAGCCCGCCTCCGGCGGGAGCAGGCGCCCGATCTCAGCCAGCGCCGCTTCGAGGGAGGTGAGGTCCTGCCGCCCCAAGTGGTCGTTGGGGGTGGGCACGCAGATCATGCTCATCGAGGGCCGCACCTGGGCCAGGGCGTCGGCCTCCACCGCCTTGTATCCTTCGTGGTCGAGCCTCTGCCGGACATTTGGGTCGGTATCCACGAAGACCACGTCGTGTCCCAGCTTGCTCAGGCCCTTGCCGGTTGCCTTGCCCACCACCCCTGAGCCCACGATTGCGATTCGCTCCATCTTGCTTCTTCTCCTATCTCCCCGATGGCTGGCGGGGGACTACCAGAGAATGACAGGTGTCACAAGCCGAGAATGCCGTAGGGCCCCTGGCCAGGCGCGGCCGCGGCGGCTGCCAGCCCGCCTATCGCCAGCAGCCACAGCCCCATCGACAGGAGCAGCGCCTTTTGGGTGGAGGGCCGCGAGTTCCAGATGGTCAGGATGCCGGCTCTCCGACTTGCTTCTCCCTCCGTTGCAGCCGCCGAAAGGATGAGACGCGCTCGGCTGAGCACCGCGCCCAGGACGGCGATGGCCAGGACGAGGGTCCAGGTGGTCAAGAAGTCGATGCGGCCGCCCAGGAAGTTGATCCACATCAGGCCCAGCGGCACCGCCACCACCGAGAGGGCCACTACCAGGACGGAGCGCTCGATGAGGTCGAGCTTGCCGTCGGCGAACAGCCTGGACAGATACCATCCTGGCACTACCAGCACGTAGAGAGACCCTACCACCACCCGCGGCGGCTGATACCAGCCGGCGTCCGTCTGCCAGGCGTGAAGAGCCAGGGTGGCCCCCGCCAGGCCGAGGGCGACGGCCGCGCCTGCCGCTTCCGTCGGCAGCGACAGCCGCCGGTTCGGCTTGTCTGGGGGAAGCGAGGCCGGATTGGGCGTCTCGTCCGGCTGGTCTTCGCCAGGTGCTTCCGAAAGGCCCACCAGAACGGCGGTGGCCAGGCCGGCCAGCAGGGCAGTCGGCCAGGCGATGGCTGCCTCGGCGTCGACTCGCCAGGTGACGATGGCGAAGGAAGCCAGGCCAGCAGCGCAGCCCAGGGCCCAGGCCAGCCTCCGCCGGAGGATCAGCCTCTGGCTGAAGGGCTTGACCGCCTCTTCGACTGCGCTCAGAGCCTGCCCTGAGCTTGGCGAAGGGGCAGGCCCTTCCTGGCCCTGGCCGGACAGCATCCCCAGCACCCCGAAGATGGCGACCATCAGGGCCAGGCTGCCCAGCCAGGGGGTGGCCCAGCCGGCGACGTTGGGGGCCAGCGCCGTCTGAAGAAGAACGACCGCCGTCGCCCCTATCCCGAAC
>JAUYDU010000141.1 GCA_030691665.1 Chloroflexota bacterium | reverse complement strand
GCGTCCTCAACGTCAACCACCTGGCTAACGCCGTCAAGGTGGTGGTCCTGCCCGGCGAGGAGATGGCAGTGCGCATCATCCAGGAAGGGAAGGAGATGGGCCAGGGCGTCGGCTTCCTCGATGATGGAACCATGGTGGTCGTCGACGGCGGTCGCCGCCACCTGAACGAGGAGATGGAGGTCATCGTCACCCGCGTCCTCCAGACCGTGGCCGGGCGGATGATCTTCGCCCAGCCCAAGGCCGTCTAGTGACTGGAAGAAGGAAGAAGGAAGAAGGAAGAAGGGGGGCGGGGCCTTCCTCCTTCCTGCTTCCCTCTTGCCCGGGGCAAGGGGGGGTGGGGGTCGGTGCCATCATCGCTGCCGCCGGTCGCAGCCAGCGCCTGGGCGGTGGCGACAAGCTGTTCGCCATCGTCGGCGGCAAGCCCCTTCTCGCCCACACCCTCATTGCCTTCGAGGTCTGCCGCCGGGTGGACACCATCGTGCTGGTTCTCTCACCGCAGAGCCTAGACCGTGGCAAGGAACTGGTGGCCGAGGCCGGCCTGGATAAGGTAGCGACCATCTGCGCCGGGGGAGAGCGGCGGCAGGACTCGGTGGGCAAAGGTCTGACGGCCCTCCCACCCTGCCAGTGGGTGGTCGTCCACGACGGCGCCCGGCCTCTGGTGACGGCCGACCTTATCGAGCGAGGTCTGGAGGCCGCCCGCCACACCGGCGCGGCCATCGCCGCCCTACCCGTCAGCGACACGATAAAGGAGGTGGACCCCTCGGGCCTGGTGAGGCGGACGCTATCGCGGGGCGAGCTCTGGGCGGCCCAGACGCCCCAGGTCTTCCGCTACGACCTGCTGCGCCAGGCCCATCAGCGGGCCCGGGGCGAGGCCACCGATGACGCCGCCCTGGTGGAGCAGATGGGCCACCAGGTGCGAGTATTCCAGGGCTCCCCTCGCAACATCAAGGTGGCCACCCCTGAGGACTTAACCCTGGTGGAAGCACTGCTAAGCACAGCCTGACAACTGATAGAAAGCGTGGCCGGTTCACAATCGGTGGGTTGCTTCTCCACCCCCGCCTAAAGGCGGGGGCATACCTGGCACTCTCGATGCCCCAGCCTTCAGGCTGGGGTCGTGAAAAACCTACCCACCAATGGTGCACCGATCATTAGAAAGCGGACGGTTAGACATGCGCGTGGGCATCGGCTATGATATTCACAAGTTTCAGGAGGGTCGCCGCCTGATCCTGGGCGGCGTCGAGATAGCGGGCGAAACCGGCCTCGCCGGCCACAGCGACGCCGACGTGCTCCTCCACGCCATCATGGACGCCCTCCTGGGAGCAGCGAGCCTGGGCGACATCGGCCACTTCTTCCCGCCGGACGACCCGACCTATGCCAGGGCCGACAGCCGCCGGCTCCTGGCCCAGACGGTGCAGATGATCGCTCAGGTGGGCTATTCGGTGGAGAATGTGGACGCCACCGTCATCGCCGAGAGGCCCCGCCTGGGTCCACACATCGCCCAGATGCGACAGCGCATCGCCCAGACCCTCGCCCTGGAGGAATCGAAAGTGAGCGTCAAAGCCACCACCAACGAGGGGGTCGGCGACATCGGCCGCGGCCTGGCCATCGCCGCCCTGGCGATAGCCCTCCTCAAAGAACGTTAAGGGGCAACTACCAGCATGGCCCCCTTTCATGGGACGCTTCCTTCTCTCCCCAGAGCAGCCTGCCCGCCGATAGGCAGGACGCCGTGTTGCCTCCGCCCAGAGCGGCGGGCGTCTGCCCGCTGCATATGTATCGGGGGGTGCCCTCCGACCACGGTCGGGGGACACCCCAGCGGCGGAGGAAGTCGGCCACGGACGGGAGGCATGGCCCATGTCACTCTTACGCAGCATTAGGCGCGATATCGAAGCTACCCTGGAGCGGGACCCAGCCGCAACCAGTGGCCTGGAGGTCATCCTCACCTACCCCGGCTTTCACGCCCGCCAGTTCCATCGCCTGGCCCACTTCCTCTACCAGAAGCGCCTGCGCGTCCCGGCCAGGGTCGTGTCCCACCTCAGCCGCGCCTGCACCGGCATCGAGATCCACCCCGGCGCCAAGATCGGCGAGCGCTTCTTCATCGACCACGGCATGGGGGTGGTTATCGGCGAGACGGCGGTCATCGGCGACAACTGCCACCTCTTCCAGGGAGTGACCCTGGGAGGCACCAGCACCAGGCGGACCAAGCGGCACCCCACCCTGGGCAAGAGAGTGGTAGTCGGCGCCGGCGCCAAGCTCATCGGGGACATAACGGTCGGCAACAACGTGCGCATCGGCGCCGGCTCGGTGGTGGTCACCAACGTGCCGGAGAACGCCACCGTGGTCGGTGTGCCCGGCCACGTGGTGGCCTACCAGGACCCCGGCGATGACACGGTCTTGAAACTACCCGACCCTGAGTGGGATATTATCCAGCGGCTGGAGGAGCGAGTGAAGAAGCTGGAGAAACGGATCGCCGAACTGGAGAAGAAGGGAAAGGGCAAAGCCCGCAAGAGAGCCACGACGAGATCGCTGGCCGAGGAGGAAGCTCCTTGAAGCTCTACAATACCCTGACCGGCCGCAAGGAAGATTTCGCCCCCGCAGGCGACACGGTGAAGATGTACGTCTGCGGCGTGACCCCCTACGACCGCAGCCACCTGGGCCACGCCATGAGCTACGTCATCTTCGACGTCCTGCGCCGCTACCTGGAGTATTGCGGCCACCAGGTCCGCCACGTCCAGAACTACACCGACATCGACGACCGCATCATCGCCCGCGCTAACCACCTGGGCATCTCGCCCCAGGAGTTGGCCGAGGGCCTGATCCGCGATTTCGCCGCCGAGATGAAGGGCCTTAACGTCCTGCCGGCCCACGTCTTCCCCCGCGCCACCGAGGAGATCCCCGCCATGATCGAGATGATCTCCACCCTGATCGACAAGGGCTACGCCTACGCGGCCGACGGCGACGTCTACTTTCGGGTGGCCGCCAAGAAGGACTACGGCAAGCTGTCCAAGCGCAGCCCCGACTCTGGCCAGGCTGGAGCGCGCGTGGAGCCCGGCGAAGGCAAGGAGCACCCCGCCGACTTCGCCCTCTGGAAGGCGGCCAAGCCCGGTGAGCCCGCCTGGCCCAGCCCCTGGGGACCCGGACGTCCCGGCTGGCACATCGAATGCTCCGCCAAGTCCCTCAAGTACCTGGGCGAGACTCTCGACATCCACGGCGGCGGCGTCGACCTCGTCTTCCCCCACCACGAGAACGAGATCGCCCAGAGCGAGGCCTACACCGGCCAGGAGCCCTTCGTTCGCTACTGGCTGCACAACGGCTGGCTCTACCTGGGCGAGGAGAAGATGAGCAAGTCCCTGGGCAACATTATTCCCATCGCCGATGCCCTGACCAAGTACGGAGCCGATGCCTGCCGCCTGTTCGTCCTCAATTCCCACTACCGTAGCCCCCTCACCTACAGCGAGGAGGCGCTGGACGCCGGCAAGCGAGCCGCCGAGCGCCTGCGCCTGGCCGCCTCCGCCAAAGGCGGACCCGCCGCCGGCAAGGGGCAGCCGCTCGACCCCGATCCCTTCCGCGCCCGCTTCGCCGAGGCCATGGAGGACGACCTCAATACCGCCCAGGCGGTGGCTGCCCTGTTCGACCTGGCGCGGGAGATAAACCGCTGCCGCGACGAGGGCCGCCCCGTGGATGACGCCCAGCGAGCCCTGCGCGAGCTGGCGGGCGTCCTCGGCCTCACCCTGACCGAGGAGGAGGCCGGCTTGGCCGCCCGCCCCTTCATCGACCTGCTGGTGGAGCTGCGGGACGAACTGCGAGTGGCCAAACTCTTCCCCCTCTCCGACCGCATCCGCAGCCGCCTGGCCGAGATGGGCATCGCCCTGGAGGACACGCCCGAAGGGACGCGCTGGCGGCGGCGGGACTAGCGCCTGCCTGCCGGCACCGGCGGGGCAGCCGATGCTCGTTGGCGAGATTTGCTTGACTTTAGCAACAGCCCTGCCTATACTACGTGTGGTGTCGCCTGTCAGGGCGATCCAATGTTTCTATGGGCCTGACTGCGGTGGGGGCCAGCCCTGAGCTTGTCGAAGGGCCAAGCCCGAGTGGCGCAACGGTAGCGCAACCGATTTGTAATCGGTAGGTTGGGGGTTCGACTCCCCCCTTGGGCTCCAGAGAAGAAACGGGGAACGCGGAACAAGGACCACGGCGGAAGGGCAGTCGCCCGAGACAACTTGTTCCATGTCCCTTCGCCTGGCGGGGTCGGTGAGCGGCTAAAACCGGCGGTCTGTAAACTCGCTCCCTTCGAGCTAATCAGGTTCGAATCCTGCCCCCGCCACCAGCTAAAGGTTACAATCTAGAAGTTAGCGGTTGGGAGTCCAACATCCAACCTCTAACCCGCCTGCGGCGGGCCCACATAGCTCAGTCGGTAGAGCACGCCCTTGGTAAGGGCGAGGTCGCCGGTTCGAATCCGGCTGTGGGCTCCAGACACGAAGGAGGTACGCCGGCATGGCCAAGAAGAAATTCGAGAGGACCAGGCCTCACGTCAACGTGGGCACCATCGGCCACATCGACCACGGCAAGACAACATTGACTTCGGCTATGACCAAGGTCTTGTCGTTCAAGGGTCTGGCCGACTATCGCGACTTCTGGAGCCTCGACAACGCTCCCGATGAGAAGTCCCGCGGCATCACCATCGCCATCGCCCACGTCGAATACCAGACCGAGAAGCGCCACTACGCTCACATCGACTGTCCTGGCCACGCCGACTATATCAAGAACATGATCACCGGCGCCGCTCAAATGGACGGCGCCATCCTGGTGGTCGCAGCCAACGACGGCGCCATGCCTCAGACGCGAGAGCACGTGCTGCTTGCCCGCCAGGTCGAGGTGCCCGCCATGGTCGTCTTCCTCAACAAGACCGATCTCATGGAAGACCCTGAACTCCTGGACCTCATCGAGCTCGAGATCCGCGATCTCCTCAAGAAGTACAAGTTCCCGGGAGATGAGATCCCAATAGTACGCGGTAGCGCCGTCGCCGCCATGGAGAGCCCCAGCACCGACCCCGACGCGCCCGAATACAAGTGCGTCTGGGAGCTCCTCAACGCCGTAGACGAATACATCCCCACCCCCGACCGGCCGCGAGACCAGCCCTTCCTTATGCCCATCGAGGACGTTTTCGGCATCAAGGGGCGGGGCACCGTGGTCACCGGCCGCATCGAGCGGGGCATTGTCAAGACCGGCGAGGAGGTCGAGATCGTGGGCATTCGAGACACCCGCAAGACGGTGTGCACCGGCGTAGAGATGTTCCGCAAGACCCTCGACAGCGGCGAGGCCGGCGACAACGTGGGCTGCCTCCTGCGCGGCATCGAGCGCGACGACGTAGAGCGCGGGATGGTCATCGCCGCCCCCGGCTCCATCAAGCCCCACACCAAGTTCGAGGGAGAGGTGTACGTGCTCTCCAAGGACGAGGGCGGCCGCCACACCCCCTTCTTCAACGGCTATCGGCCCCAGTTCTATATTCGCACCACCGACGTCACCGGCGCTGTCCAGCTTCCCGAAGGTGTGGAGATGGTGATGCCCGGCGACAACGTGCGGATCCTCGTCGAGCTCATCCAGCCGGTGGCCCTGGAGGAAGGTGTGCGCTTCGCCATCCGCGAGGGCGGCCGCACGGTGGGTGCCGGCGTCCTCACCAAGGTGTTAGGATAGAGGAGAGACCTTTCTCTAGCCCATGGCCAAGAAAGAAGATCGCATCGTCATCCACCTGGCCTGTACGGAGTGTCGCTCCCGCAGCTACACCACCACCAAGAACCGCCGCAGCGACCCCGACCGGCTGGAGTTTCGCAAGTTTTGCCCCCGCTGCCGCGGCCATCGCCTGCACCGGGAGGTCCGCTAACGGCTCCCATCGGGATCGGGGCCCCAAGGAAAGAGTAGCACCATGAGTCGCGCCATGAGACGGCATCCGGCGGTCGCCAAGCCTCCCAAGCGAGGCGGCGGCCTTCCCCGCACCCTGCCGCGGACGGCTCCTGCCAAGGCCAAGCGTGGGGGAATCCTCTCCTGGCGCCCCCGCTGGATCACCGACATCATCTCTGAGCTACGCAAGGTCCTGTGGCCCAGTCGCCAGGATACGATCCACCTGACCATAGTCGTGCTGATCGTTTCTGTCGCCATCGGCGCCGCTCTGGGCGGCATCGATGAAGGTTTCGCCTGGCTCGTCCAGCACGCCCTCCTGCGATAGGTGGTGGAATAGGTGGCAGTGAAAAGAAAGAAGGCGCCCGTGGTGGAACAGGCCGCCCCTGCACAGGCGGGGGTCGGAGATGCCCCTCCGGCGCAGGAGCAGGGGCCGGATGACGGCCGCTGCTGGTACGTCATCCATACGTACTCCGGCTACGAGGACAAGGTGAGGGCCAACCTGGAGCACCGCGTCCAGAACATGGACATGGCCCACAAAGTATTCCAGGTGGTAGTCCCCCAGGTGGACGAGATCGAGATCCGTGATGGCCAGCGGCGCACCGTGCCCCGCAAGCTCTTCCCCGGCTACGTGCTGGTAGAGATGATCATGGACGAGCAGTCGTGGTACGTGGTGCGCAACACCCCCGGCGTCACCGGCTTCGTCGGCTCCGGCCACCAGCCCACCGCCCTGGACGAGACCGAGATCAAGTCCATCCTCCGCCAGATGCGAGCCGAGGAGCCCCGGGTCAAGGTGGGCTTCTCCATCGGCCAGAGCGTGCGCGTCACCGATGGCCCCTTCATCGACTTCATCGGCACCGTCGACGAGATCAACCTAGAGAAGGGCAAGGTGAAGGTGCTGATCTCCTTCTTCGGCCGGGAGACGCCGGTCGAGCTGGACTTCCTCCAGGTGGAGAGGCTCTAGGATGGCCAAGAAAATTCGCGCCATCCTCAAGATCCAGCTCGAGGCGGGCAAGGCCACCCCGGCCCCGCCGGTAGGGCCTGCCCTGGGCCAGCACGGCGCCAACATCATGGCCTTCTGCAAGGACTACAACGAGCGCACTGCCTCCCAGGCCGGCACCATCGTGCCGGTGGAGATCACCATCTTCGAAGACCGCTCGTTCACCTTCGTGCTGAAGACCCCCCCGACCTCGGAGCTGATCAAACAGGCCATAGGTCTGGAGAAGGGGAGCCCCGCCCAGAAGCGCGAGAAGGTAGGAGAGATCCCCCGCGACAAGGTGCGGGAGATCGCCGGCATCAAGATGAAAGACCTCAACGCCGACGACATCGAAGCCGCCATGCGCATGGTGGAAGGCACCGCTCGCAGCATGGGCGTGGAGGTGGTAAGCTAGCCGTGGTTCGCGCCAAAGGCTCCCCTCGCTCCCGCGTTGGAGGAAAACCCAAGGTGGGCACGTTCAAAGTCAGCATCGACATTGGCTCGGCGGACCGCCGCACCTTTCAGGCGGTGGATGCCCTGGTGGATACCGGGGCCACCTTCAGCTCAGTGCCCAGGAAGCTCCTGGAGGAAGTGGGCTACCGTCCCATTGCCCGCAGACCTTTTGAACTGGCGGACGGCCGCGTCGTTGAGCGAGATCTGGGCGAAGTGTCCGTTCGCATCGACAGTGAGGTCAGGACCACTACTTGCATCTTCGCCGATGAAGGAAGCCCTGTCCTCCTGGGTGCCGTCACCTTGGAGCAGTTCCTCCTGGCCCCTGACCCCGTTCACAAGAGGCTCGTCCCTATAACAGGATTGGCGATGATGGCCAAGCACGGCAAGAAGTACCTGGAAGCCCTCGCCAAGATGGACCGCAGCCAGCACTACCCCCCTCGCGAGGCAGTGAAGCTGGCCAAGGAGACCGCCTACGCCCAGTTCGACGAGACGGTGGAGCTCCACCTGCGCACCAGCCTCGACCCCCGCCACGCCGAGCAGCAGCTCCGGGGCACGGTGGTCCTCCCCCACGGCCTGGGCAAGAAGGTGCAGGTGCTCGTCTTCGCCGAGGGAGAGGCCGCCAAGCTGGC
>JAUYDU010000115.1 GCA_030691665.1 Chloroflexota bacterium | reverse complement strand
GGGTGGTGCGAGTATCCTCGGCAGCGATGAGAGACACCTGCCCTAGCAGGCGCAGGGCCCGCAGGGTGATGTCCTCCAGATTACCTATGGGCGTGGCCACCAGGTAGAGGGTCGGCATAGGTCTAGGACTGGTTCATAATCGGTGGGTTGCTTCTCCACCCCCGCCTGAAGGCGGGGGCATGCATAGCACTTTCGATGCCCCAGCCTTTAGGCTGGGGTCGTGAGAAGACCTACCCACCAGCCCTGAACCGATCACATGCGTCTCTCCAGTCGCCTTCATTATAGCGGCAAAGGGCTAACATTTAGCTGTCTATTCCTGTTTACATTTTGGTTCTTTGAGGCGTCGATCTTGTTGACTGGGTGCGAAGGCTCTGCTATATTCTGGACAATAACCGGGGCGAGGAAAGCAAGGGGTTAGGTGCGATAGGGCCGATGGTTATGCCGCGTTTCAAAGAGCTGCGACCGGCCTACGGATTCGATGACGTTGCCATAGTGCCGGGGCAGGTGACTGTCAACCCTGAGCTCACGGACGTATCCTTCACCATCGACCGCTTTCGCTTCTCTGTGCCCATCCTGGCCGCCGACCTGGATGCAGTGGTCGATCCCCGCCTGGCGGTCAGGTTCCACGAATTGGGTGGCCTGGCTCTGCTGAACCTGGAAGGCCTCCAGACTCGCTACCGCGACCCCGACTCTGCCCTCGCCGAGATCGTCTCGGCCAGCGATCGGGACGCCACCGCGGTCATCCAGAAGGTGTACTCCCAGCCCATCCGCGAGGAGCTCATCGGCGAGCGGATCCGCTTCATCAAGGATAGGGGGGCGATCTGCGCCGTCTCCGCTACCCCAGCCAGCACCAAGCGTCTGGCGCCGGTGGCGGCGGAAGCCGGTGCCGATATGTTTGTGGTCAAGGCCACGGTCACTTCTGCTCGCCACATCTCTCGCAGCGTTCGCGGTCTGATCCTGCCGGAGCTGTGCGAGCAACTGCGGGTGCCGGTGCTGGTGGGCAACACCGTCACCTACGGCGCTTGCAAGGAGCTGATGGAAACGGGCGTCGCCGGCGTGCTGGTGGGTGTGGGCCCAGGCGCCATCTGCACCACCCGCGAGGTGCTAGGCGTGGGCGTGCCCCAGGTGACGGCCACCATCGAGTGCGCGGCCGCCCGCGACGAGCACTATCGGGAGACGGGGCGCTATGTGCCTATCATCACCGACGGCGGCATGCGCACCGGCGGCGACGTCTGCAAGGCCCTGGTGGCCGGCGCCGATGCGGTCATGCTCGGCTCCATCTTCGCTGGCACCGAGGAGGCGCCCGGACGGGGCTACTCGTGGGGGATGTCCACCGGCCACTCGCAGCTTCCGCGGGGCACCCGCATTCACATCGGGGTGAACACCACTCTGGAGCGTGTACTGTTCGGCCCCACCTCACGCACCGATGGCACCGAGAACCTGGTGGGGGCCATCCGCACTGCCATGGGGGTGTGCGGGGCGCAGACCATCTCCGAGTTCCACGAGGTGGAGCTCATCGTCGCGCCCTCCATCAAGACCGAGGGCAAGAAGTACCAGATAGCGCAGCAGCGGATCTAGCCCCTCGGCGTCTTAGAGCAAGGCCGATGCGCCAAGAGCTTTTCGTGATCTTGGCCACGCCAAGCTTGGCTGAGCAGTGCCCCTGGATTCTCGAGCGCCGCTGCCACTTGGTCACAACCTTCTCTTGACAGGGAGCCGCGCCCCCGCTATGATCGAGGTGTATAAGCAGATGCACGCTTCCGCGAAGCTGAGGGGAGTGGGTTGCAATGGCGGAGAAGCGAACAACGAAGATCGGGCGCGACGCGGGGACGGGGAGGTTCATCCCCGTCGATGTGGCGCGACGACGGGACAAGACAGCGGTCGTTGAGACGATGCCGCAGCCGAAGAAGCGAGGTGGGAAGAAGAAGTAGCCCGGGCGATGAGGGTCTAGTATACGGTGGTCACTGGCTGGACAGATTCGATCAACGAGAACCCTTCGGTGGGCTTCATTCGGGATCTCGCCGGGAGGCTCCCAGCGGCCATGGAAGCTGCTTCCTCTCCCGGTGGAATCCAGCAGGTCAAGCGGGCGCAAGCGGTCATCAAATACTTCCAGGATGGTCTGCGCCGTCCTGAGCTTGTGTCTCTGCTTGGCCTAAACAACGCCAACTCAGCGCTCAACAACGCCCTGTCTGAAACTGAGGCGTTCATAAGTGACGGGCAGGAAAGCCACCTGGCCGCCGTAAACGAACATCTGGACAACGCTATCTTTCAAATACATATGCCCGTCCCGCCGCGCAGGGAATCGCAAGCCTTATTGGAGGAAGCTCAGCGGTTTGCAGAGGCAGTGCAAAGACTTCACCAACAGACGGAAGATCGCGTAACAGGGCTGGCAACCGAGATAGAGTCGAAGCAGGGTGAGATTAGTCAGGCCGTGACGGACTTCCAGCAGCGGCTATCCGACCTAACGTCAGCTTCAGACACAGCACAGCAGTCTATCCAGTCGGATGCAACGAGCCGAATAGAGCAGCTTCGGGGCGAGATCGATACGTTGAAACAAAGGCTTGACAGTGTTGTCGAACAGCAGCAACAGACCTATCTTCAGGCCGAAAGCACCCGTGGTAAGGACTTCACTGACTCGCTGACTAAGTTATCGACCGACTTCCAGGAAAAGCTAGCGACGCTGGTCACTGACACAGATGCAAAGTTGCAGGACGTACAGACGAGAGGCGAGACAGCGATAAGTGGGCTAGAAGGCTACCACGAGGAAGCTAGGAATATCGTAGCTATCAGGGCTGCTGCCGGTGTCGTCGGCAGCTATGCCAACGTTGCCAAAGAGCAGTTGAAGCAGGCCAACTTCTGGCGATGGGTGGCCCTATTCCTACTTATAGCAGTATTCGCAAGCGTCATCGGAACGGCTGTTTCCTCGCCCCTAGCGAACGACAACGTGTCTGCCGAAGACTTTGTTGAGTACGGCCTGACGCGCGTTCCCATTGTTCTAACTCTAGCAGGTCTGTGGGGATACGCTGCGCGCGAGTCCAGCAGGCACAGAAGGCGAGAGGCGAACGCCGAGCGCTTGGCTACAGAGCTTACATCGTTCCGCCCATTCCTTGCGGAGCTAACGGTTGAGAAACGGAACGACCTTGTGGAAAAGGCGACGGCACGCTACTTCAAGGGACACGAGCTTCCAGAGAGGAGCGACGGCGAAGACCGGGAGCGCGGACTGTAGGCAGTGGGACCACAACGGCCCGGTGCCGGATAATCATCTCGCCATGGAGCTTGAGCTTGCGAGGGGGCTGGCGCCTCACATCCGCCACTGTCAATCGCGCAACAGCTCTGCCATGATCAGGCTGTAGGCGTTCTGAGCCTTCTCTCCGCCTCGGAACTCGAATGAGAACTCCTCGGAACCCGTCTTGACCACGAGTTCGCTAGTCGTGCGGAAGAGGCCCCCCTCGTCGACGCAGCTAACTGCCGTGATCTTGTCGAACGGGACGCTGGTTAGGGCCTTGCGCCTTTTCATGAACGCCTTGTCGTAGAACATCAGGCGCTTGTCGGTGACGGCCACGAACCCTGTCCCCGCTCCCTTGCAGTCGAACACGGCGTGAAGTTTCTCGTTCGGGAGAATCCAGGGGACTATCTGGTCGTACTGCTCCTTCTTGTCGTAGATCGCATCGCTCGTCGTCATCTTGGAACCCTCCTAACTAAGAACCCTCGATTTCCTCCTATCCTATGGCCCCAGGTTCATCATGTCTACGCCTCCTCTAATATCCGTAGTCCATCGGCTGGCAATCAGGGGTGAGCGGCCACACCAGCTGGCCGATCAGGATGGGGGCCTGCCTGCCGGTAGGCAGGGCTGCAACAGGATGTTAACCTTCGGCTGGGTGGCCTATCCTCTCGCCCTAGGTCGGCACCTCGACAGTTACCGTTGTACCCTTGCCCGGCTCTGACTCTAGTGTCAGCTTGCCGCCGGCAAGGCGGGCCCGCTCCTGCATTCCGGCCAGGCCAAGCTTGCCGACGTTGGCGAGGTCTGCCATGCTTTGAGGCACCTCAAAGCCCTTGCCGTTGTCTCTGACGGCGAGGGTGGTCTTACTGTCACCAAATTCCACCGTAACCCAAGCCCGCGAAGCCTGGGAATGCCTCCAGACGTTCCGCAGCGCCTCCTGAGCGATGCGGAACAGGACCAGCTCCACGTCGGGGGAGAAGCGGCGCTCAGGGCCCAGCACCGCCATGCCGATAGCTACGCCGAAGTGCTTTTCTAGGTCAGAGACGAGCCATTCTAGGGCGGGCAACAGGCCCAGATCATCTATTGCGGACGGGCGCAGGTCCTGGCTGAAGCGACGCACACCCTCCACTATCTTGTCGACCTGTGCCTGTATCCCCTCCAGAAGCTTGATGTCTCGCTTTGGCAGCCTCCCCGGTGCGGAAATCAAGTTGTCCAACTGACGGGACAGCGCGACCAGTTCCTGGGCCGTCTCGTCATGAAGCTCACGGGCAATGCGCTTTCGCTCTTCCTCTTGAGCCTTGGTGACCTGGTGGAGGTAAAAGCGCAGGTTCTCCTCCATGCGCTCTTCTTCGGTGACATCTCGCCCGATAAGCTGATAGGCCTTGGGCTGGCCATCGCTGGTAATCAGGCTTATGCTCAGCCTGAGACGGGCCTCCGAGCCGTCCTTTCTGGTGATTCGCTGTTCATAAGGCCCGTCCACAGCCTCGCCTCGAAGCAGCCTGCGTCGAACCTCCCTGGCCCGCTGAAGGGTCTCTCCGGAGAGAAACTCCTTGACATTCATGCCAATCAGTTCTTCTCCGGAATAGCCGGTAGCCTTGACACAGGCCTCGTTGGCCATAATGATCTCGCCATCCAAATTCTGAACCCAGATGGCATCCTCGGCGCTTTCAAATAGGTCGCGATAGTTCTTCTCCGATATTCGCAGCTCTTCCGTCATCAACCGCTCTTCCTGGTAGAGGCGCGCATTCTCGACGGCGATACCAATGGCGTTGCCGCCGGCACAAAGGAGATCTATCTCCTCAGGAGAAAAGCGTCTGGGGCGGCGTGTGGCCACGCAAAGGGTGCCCAGCACCTTCCCCTTGGACTTGATGGGGGCGATAAGCTGGGCTTGAATCTTCTCCTGACTCACTACTGCCCTTGTCAGTCTGGGGTCGCGGGAGGCATCTTCTACCACCAATGGCTCCCCGGTCTGGGCCACCTGCCCATTGAAGCCCTCGCCCACCTTCATTCTCTTCACGTCGGCAGCGAACTCTTCAGATACCCCTCGATAGGTTTCGAGGACAAGCTCGTCGGCCGCTTCATCGACCAGGAAGATCAAAATGGTCTCTACGTTCGCCACTTCCATTACCTTATCGGCCGCCAGGTTCAAGACATCTCGCAGCTCCAGAGACTGGCTGACGATGTTGGAGAGGGTATTGACGGCGGCGAGCTCCCTCTCGCTCATCTGGATGACCCGGAGCTGCGACTGAAGCTGCTGTTGGGCCGCTTGCAGTCTCGAAAGCGCCTCCTGGCGGCGCTCCCTCTCTCTCCGATAGCCCTCAAACCACAGGTTGACCAGGCCGCCAACGATGATAACGGCGCCGGTCTCGACCAGGGCATCAGCGCGATAGGAGGAAACGAAAATGGCGCGCGGCAACATAATCACCAAAGCCAGTGCCAGACCAGCCAAACCTCCGCCTATCCCGAAGATGAAGCCCGCATATGTGGCCGGGAGGAGGAAAAAGACGCGCTCCATGGCGTGCCGCTGTAGGCCAAAAAGCGAACTGGGAGCTTCTCTGCCTATTAGCGGTATCTGTTCCGGATAGTGAAGGAGTGTGCCGACCAAGAACATGGCCAGCAGGAGCCAAAGGTGGGGACTGCGGGCAATCCCTAGCGCCCGGCCCGATAGCTTCATAGCCATCTGCACCTCTCGCGCATCCAGGCGGCAAAGGGGGATTTCTTAGGCCGTGTCTTCCAGGCTGAACCAGCCTTTTCTTAGCCCGTACAGTATGGCCTCGGTGCGCGAACCAACGCCCAATCTATTGAAGATGTTCCCTAGGTGGCACTGAACCGTGCGCACGCTGAGGCAGAGCTCTTGGGCGATGTCCTTGTTGGTCATCCCCTTGCTGGCCAGCCGCAGCACTTCCAGCTCTCGGTCGGTAAGGGACTGGGCCGCCCGCTCCCCGCTAGGCTTGCCCTGGACCGCCGTGAGCCGATCTATGAGCCTGCGCGTGACCACCGGATGAAGCACGGACTCGCCGGCA
This sequence comes from Chloroflexota bacterium, assembly GCA_030691665.1. Classification (GTDB taxonomy): domain Bacteria; phylum Chloroflexota; class Dehalococcoidia; order SM23-28-2; family SM23-28-2; genus JAUYDU01. Next base: position 5,641 of record JAUYDU010000115.1, on the reverse strand, counting down.
TGTACAGCCCGGATGGCCTCGATCAGTTCGTGGCCACGCACGTTCTTCAGTAAGTAGCCCGCGGCACCCGCTTCCAGGAGAGCGAAGATGTACTGGTCGCTGTCATAGGCAGTGAGTATGAGGACAGCGGTGGCTGGACAACAGGCCTTGATCTGTTTGGTGGCCTCGATCCCGTTAAGCTTGGGCATGGCGATGTCCATCAGTACCACGTCCGGTCGCAGTTCCGCGGCCAGCTTGATGGCCTCCTCGCCGTCGCCAGCCTCGCCAACCACCTCCATGTCCCGTTCGCGCCGCATAAGCTCGCGGGTGCCTTCCCGCACCACCACGTGGTCCTCAGCAAGCAGAACCCTGATCTTGTCCATGGCGCGCTCCTCTACCACCTCAACCCCTAACCATTATAGGCATTTGTGATGATTTTCTCAATCAGCATCCCGACGTAGGCAAAATGGCCTAGCCCCTGTCAAGAGGCGTAGGGAGTCCGACTTTTCATGGGCATTTGCGCAGAACAGGCCTAGGTGCTTTACCGGGGGCGAAGTTAGGCCCTGGCTCAGATGGCGGGTGGTAGGCAGGGGTGTAGGTTGAGGTTGGGTAGAGGAGATTGGCCTGAAGAGCGTTTGGGAGAAGGGAGGTTGGGAAGATGGCAACGAGCGCTTACCTACTGATTAAGGCCGCGAAGGCTATCCGGCAGAACGGGTATCTCGAGGCGCTGGAGGACCTGTGGGCGCTGCCTGAGGTCGAGTACGTGGAACCAGTCTCGGGCCTGTATGACTGTGTGGCCAGGGTGGAGGCTCCGATAACGCTCATTTTCCTAGTCCACAAGGTAATGGCGAAGAGCTGGATCGAGCGGGTGCACGTTCTCAGCGTTGACGAGCCGGCTAAGAGAGCCCTGGAGTCGGAGGAGGCGCGAGCGGCCAGGCTGAGGCGGCAGCGGGAAATCATCGGGGCTTACCGCCGCGGCCTTCCGCGTCCGCCCCTGCCGGCGCAGGAGCCCTATTCCGGCCATGCCGACGCCATCGCCGCAGAGTCGGAACAGGCTCGGACGGCCAGGCTGATGCGGCAGAGGGCACTGATCAAGGCTCGCTGGGCTGCCCTTGAGCGTCCGCCCCGGCCCGCGCAAGAGCGCTATCCCTGTCACGACGGCTCTCCTCCATGGAGGTGAGGCAGGGCTTGGCGAGGTGCCTTGAACATGGGTGTTGAAGAGGCGACCCCTGGCAAGTTAACAAGCTGGTGGAAAGTCCAGCAGAGAGGCTCGGATGGCGATCACTGACGTGTTGCTGATTCTCGCCAGGCTGGGCACACCGCTGGCGGTGCTGTTCGGGGTGGGCTACCTGATACAACGCTACTATCGGCAGCGAGAAAAGGGTCTGGCTCTAGGTCTTGCTGCCGGTCGGGTTGACGCCATGTACAACAGGGCTCTCCCCCGACAAGCGGCGGCAGCGGCTTGCTGGCAGATCAAGGGGTGCTCGCTGGCCGAGAGGAGTAGCTGCCCCGCCTATCCTCGAACGTACCTGTCCTGCTGGCTGACAGTGAAGCTAGCCAAAGGCGATCGGCTCAAGCATGAATGCCTGAGCTGTCCCCTCTACGAGACTGGGCTAGTAGAGGGAGCGGGTAGAGGCGATGGCGGAAATGGCCACGGCGAAAGCCCGGATCGCGTTCGCCAAGGGAGGATACCGATGAGCAAGAACGGCCAACAGATAGCGGTCGATGGCTATGGCTTCGTGGAGGAGATCGCTTCCGAGCCCGCCGGGGAATGTATCCGTTGGTGCGTCCAGTGCGGTACCTGTTCGGGGTCGTGTCCCAACGTGCTGTGGATGGACCATTCGCCCCGCAAGATCATCGCCCTGGTGCGGGCTGGCAAGCGACAGGAGGTCCTGAGCAGCAACTCCATGTGGAGTTGCGCTTCCTGTTATCTCTGCACCGTACGCTGCCCCAAGGGTATCCAGCTACCTGAGCTGATGCATGTTTTGGCATGCATGGGTACCCGTGAGGGGTTGGCCAACGGCAGAGTATCTACCCCCGCCATGCACAGGACATTTGTTGATGCTGTGAAGAGTCAGGGCCGTGTGCACGAGCTGGCGCTGATGGGCAGGTTCTTCCTGAGAACCAATCCTCTGGCCGCCCTCAAGATGATGCCTGTGGGGCTGAGGCTGCTCCTGCACGGGCGCTTGCCCTTAACGGCCGAAAAGATAAAAGGAACAGATCAACTCAGGACCATCGTGAAGGAAGCCCAGGCGATAGGAGGTGGGAAATGAAGCAGTACTCCTACTTTCCAGGATGCTCCTTGCAGGCTAGCGCGGTCGCCTACGACCTGTCGACGAGGGCTGTCTGCGCTGCTCTGGGGATCGAGCTGATCGAGCTCGAGGACTGGAACTGCTGTGGGGCCACAGCCTACAGCTCCATCGCCGGGCTTGAGTCTGTGTGCGTCCCCTGCCGAAATCTGGCTCTGGCCGAGAAGAAGGGGCTCGATCTGGTGACGCCCTGCAGCGCCTGCTTCCGCACCTTCGAGAGAGTGAATTCCCACCTCAGGCTCTACCCCTTCTTGAAGACGAAGGTGGACAAGGTGTTGGGAGCGGCCGGCCTAGAGTATCAGGGAAAGGTGAGGGTGCGGCATCTGGTAGACGTCCTGCTCAACGATGTGGGCGTTGAGGCCATCGCGTCCAAGGTGGTGAATCCTCTTCATGGGCTGAGGGTGGCTCCCTATTACGGGTGTCAACTGATTCGGCCCAGGGTGGCTTTTGACGACCCGGAGAATCCTCAGTGCCTGCACAGACTGCTAGAAAGCCTGGGCACGGAGGTTACTCCCTTTCCGGACAGAAGTCGCTGCTGTGGGGGCTCTTTGATCATATCCAACGTCGACCTGACGCTTGGCTTGATCATGCGGATATTGGAGAGCGCTCACAGTAACGGCGCGGAGTGTATCGTCACTGTTTGTCCCTTGTGCCAGATGAACCTGGATGCTTATCAGGGGATGGTCAACAGCAGGTATGGAACCAGATATAAGCTTCCCGTTCTGTTCCTTACCCAGTTGTTGGGTTCAGCGCTTGGAATCGACTCCAAGGAGCTGGGTTTCGATAGAGGCATAGTGTCCCCGGAGAAGGTGCTGGCGCATCACTTGTAGGAGGGCGTGCGATGGAACCGAGGGTCGGCGTCTACATCTGCCATTGCGGGGCAAACATCGCTGACACTGTCGACGTTGAAGCGATGACCGAGTTTGCCCAGGGGCTCGACTCGGTGGTTGTGGCTCGAAACTATAAATTCGTGTGCTCCGAGCCAGGGCAGAGCATGATCGAGGAGGATATAGAGAACCTCCAGCTCAACCGGGTTGTGGTGGCTGCCTGCTCGCCCCAGATGCACGAGCCTACCTTCCGCCGGGTCTGCGAGAAGGCGGGGATCAACCGCTATCTCTTCCAGATGGCCAACATTCGCGAGCAGTGCTCCTGGGTAACCGATGACAAGGAGCAGGCTACCGAGAAGGCCAAGGCATTAGTAGATGCCGCCGTCAGGCGCGTTGCCTACCAGGAACCGCTGGAGGTTAGCAGGGTGCCAGTTACCCCCCATGCCCTGGTGGTAGGAGGGGGCATCGCCGGCATTCAGGCCGCGCTGGACATCGCCGAGGCTGGGTACAAGGTCTACCTGGTGGAGCGAGAACCCTCTATCGGGGGGCACATGATCCAGTTGGACAAGACCTTCCCTACCCTGGACTGCTCGGCGTGCATCCTCACCCCGAAGATGGCTCAGGTTCGTTCTCATCCCAACATCGAGCTGATGACCTACAGCGAGGTGGTGGAGGTCTCGGGTCACGTAGGGGACTTCAAGGTCAAGATCAGAAGGAAGCCCCGCTACGTGGACGAGAGTAAGTGCACCGGCTGCGGCGTTTGCATCGAGAAGTGTCCCTGGAAGGCCGATAGCGAGTTCGATATGGGCCTGGGCAAGCGCAAGGCCATCTACACCCCCTTCCCTCAGGCGGTGCCCAACGTCCCCGTGATCGACCGCGAGACGTGCGTCTACTTCAAGAAGGGCACCTGCCGGGCCTGCGAGAAGTTCTGCGAGCCCAAGGCCATCGATTTCGAACAGACGGAGAAGCTTGTCGAGGTGGAGGTGGGGGCCGTAATCCTGGCCACAGGCTACGACCAGTTTGACCCTTCGCCCATCTATCAGTACGGCTACAGGCGCCTGGACAACGTCATTACGGGGCTTGAGTTCGAGCGGCTGTGCAATGCTACCGGACCCACGGGTGGCCGCATCGTCCTGAACGGCGGCAAGGAGCCCGAAAGCGTGGCTATCATCCACTGTGTCGGTAGTCGCAACCAGAACTATCATGAGTACTGCTCCCGCGTCTGCTGCATGTACTCTATGAAGTTCGCTCACCTGGTAAGAGAGAAGACGGGGGCAAAGGTCTACGAGTTCTACACCGACCTCAAGAGCTCTGGCAAGGGCTACGAAGAGTTCTACAACCGGGTCCTGGATGAAGGGGTCATCTTTGTTCGCAGTCGCCCTCCCGAGGTGTTCTCCGAGGATGGGAAGCTGATCATCCAGTGCGAAGACACCTTGGCCGACTGCCAGCGCCGCATCGCCGTCGACATGGTTATGCTGAGCACGGCCCTGGAGCCGCGGGCAGATGCGGAGGAGGTTGCCAGGCTATTCTCGCTTAGCCGAAGCGCCGATGGTTTCTTCCTGGAGAAGCACCCCAAGCTGGCTCCGGTAGCGACCATGACCGACGGTGTGTTCGTCGTGGGCTGTGCTCAGGGTCCCAAGGACATCCCCGACACGGTGGCTCAGGCCTCGGCAGCCGCCGCGGCGGTTCTGGCCATGATCGTCAGAGGCTCAATTGAGATTGAGGCGGCAACTGCTGTTGTTGACCAGGAGCTTTGCTCCGGCTGCAAGATCTGCAACTCCCTGTGCCCCTACAACGCCATCTCCTTCCTGGAGGACAAGAAAGTGGCGGAGATCAACGAAATCCTGTGCAAGGGTTGCGGGGTGTGCATTGCTGCTTGCCCGGCGGGGGCTATTACCGGCCGCCACTTCACCGACAAGCAGATCTTTGCTGAGATCGAAGGCCTGCTTGCGGACGCCAAGCCGCCCCTGGTGGCAATTGGGGAGGCGGCGCAGGTAGCAGTGGAAGCTTCGGGCTGACATCGTGAGTAGCGGGTCGAGGGGGTGACGACCTATGCAACGCCCAGAAGAGACGCGACTACAGCCGGGGCCCGTCTGGCCTGAGCGAGCGTCAGCCACGATGTGGTACGTCTTCGTTGGCATCGTGATGTGGATCGTATTTGGGCTGGCGGGCCTCCTGCTGGCACTGACCTGGTAGCGGCAGGTGGCCCCTTTTTGCCGGTTAGTCAGATGTCGGGCAAGGTAGGCCGGGAGGGTGTGCAGGTGGTAGAATGTCAGGTCTCCCCCGAATGGCATGAACTTGTGGCGACGGCCCGACGGCATCTTGGCCTTGACGCCGACGTCTGGGAAGGTGCCAGGCTAACTCCGGGCTTGGTGGCAGGGCTCGTGGAAGTACTTTTCGAGGCCCAGGATGTGGCTTCGGGCAGGGTTTCCTCCCTCGACGGTCTGGAGCCGTTCACATGGCAGACCTGGAGGGATCGCCTGCTGTGTATCCACGTGCAGATTGTGCGAGGCGAGTTCGCCTGTG
>JAUYDU010000035.1 GCA_030691665.1 Chloroflexota bacterium | reverse complement strand
CCGCCCTTCATGGTGCGCGAGCAGTGCATGTGGAGCGGCGGCTGGCTGCCCAAGTTCGCCGACAACATGTACCACGACGCCGAGGAGGACTTCTGGTTCCTGCCCACCGCCGAGGTTGCCCTGACCAACCTCCACCGCGACGAGATCCTGGAGCCGAGCGCCCTACCCCTGCGCTACGTTGCCTACACCCCCTGCTTCCGCCGCGAGAAGATGAGCGCCGGCCGCGACGTCCGCGGCATCAAGCGAGGCCACCAGTTCGATAAGGTGGAGCTGTACAAGTTCACCGAGCCCGAGCGCTCGCAGGAGGAGCTGCAGGCTCTGGTACGCGACGCCGAGGCTGTCTGCCGCGCCCTGGGCATCGCCCATCGCGTGGTGCAGCTCTGCACCGGCGACCTGACCTTCACCTCCACCATGTCCTTCGACATCGAGATGTGGGCGCCCGGCTGCGGCGAGTGGCTGGAGGTGAGCAGTTGCTCCAACTGCGGCGACTTCCAGGCGCGGCGGGCCAACATCCGCTTCCGGCGTCAGAAGGGCGCCCGGCCGGAGTACCTCCACACCCTCAACGGCTCCGGCCTGGGCCTGCCGCGAACCCTCATCGCCGTCCTGGAGAACTACCAGCAGGCCGACGGCTCAGTCGTCGTGCCGGAGGTGCTAAGGCCATATATGGGGGGAGTAGAAGTCATCGAGTAACGCGGGGAGGTTGAGTATGGGCGAGCTTGACAAGAGAGCCTTAGCCCGATTAGACGAGCTCATTGCCCTGGGCGAGGAAGCTCACTCGCGCCCGCTGGCCCTGCGGCGCTTCCTGACCAGCGCCAGGAATCTGCTGCAGAACGTGTTGGGCAAGGATAGCGTTCACTTCGAGGCGTTCAACGAGCTTACGGAGGACGTCGACTATCCCGGGGATCTGCAGGAGCGAGTGGATGACTTTCTCGGCGTGATCTACGCCGCACGGGACGATATCGCGGGCGGCTTCATCTTCACCCGGGATCTGCTGGTGAGCGCCGCAAACTTCGGAGACATACTGGGGCAAGCGGAACATCTGCTCTCGGCCGGGTACAAGGACGCGGCAGCCGTGCTCACCGGCGCCGTGCTTGAGAGCAGCCTCAGAAAGCTCTGCGACAAGCGAGGACTCGCGTACACTCCGAAGGAGACCACAGAACCGCTCAATGTGAAGTTGGCTAAGGACGGGGCGTATCAGCCCATGACCCAGAAGATGATCACCACGTGGGGAGACCTAAGGAACAACGCGGCCCACGGGCATTTCGACAGGTATACAGAGGCGGACGTGCGCCAGATGCACCAGTGGGTCAGTGGGCTTGTCGAGCAGCAGCTTCGGTAGGGCGGCAGCACCCTGGGGAGCCTCGCCATGCGCATCCTCGCCGTTGACATGGGCACCGGCACCCAGGACATCCTCCTCTTCGATTCGTCGGGGCCCATCGAGAACAGCCTGAAGCTGGTCATGCCCTCCGCCACCGAGATCGCCGCCCGCCGCATCCGCCAGGCCACCCGCGACGGCCGCGCCATCGTCCTCACCGGCGTCACCATGGGCGGCGGTCCCTCCACCGCGGCCCTGAACGAGCACCTGAAGGCCGGCCTCCGCGCCTACGCCACCCCCGCGGCCGCCCAGACCTTCGACGATGACCTGGCCGCGGTGCGGGCCATGGGCGTGACCATCGTCTCCGACGACGAGGCCCAAGCCCTCAACGACGCCCGCCAGATGCATCGTGAGCTTGTCGAACCGATCGAGCTGTCCGACCTCGACCTGACCGCCATCCGCCGCGCCCTCGCCTCCTTCGAGGTCCCGGGCGACTTCGACGGCCTGGCCCTGGCCTGCCTCGACCACGGGGCGGCCCCGCCCGGCTACTCCGACCGCCTGTTCCGCTTCGACCACCTACGGCGGGTTGTCGAGCGTCGCAACGACCTGCGTGCCTTCGCCTACCTGCCACACGAGCTGCCAGACTACCTGACCCGCGCCCGCGCCCTGCTCTCCTGCCCGGACATCGACGCGCCCGTCGTCTTCCTGGATACGGGCCCGGCCGCCGCCCTGGGCGCCCTCCAGGACCCCCTCGTAGCCCAGCAGGACCAGCAGCTCGTCATCAACCTGGGCAACATGCACGCCCTGGCCTTCCATCTGGCGGGCACTCACATCTACTCTCTCTACGAGCACCACACGAGCCTTCTCAGCGCCGAGGAGATCGAATCCCTCACCGAAGGACTCCTGGCCGGAACCCTGCGCCAGGAGGATGTCTTCGACCGCCACGGCCACGGCGTCTTCTACGCTGACAGCCCCGCCACTCGCCAGCCCTTCCTGGCCGTGACCGGGCCCCAGCGGGGCAAACTGAAGGACAGCCGCCTCAAGCCCTACTTCGCCGTCCCTCACGGCGACATGATGCTCAGCGGTTGCTTTGGCCTGGTCTGGGCCTTCGCCGAGAAGCACCCCCAGCACAGTGAAGAGATCGAGGCTCGCCTGCGGCCGTGAGAAGGGCTTGTGAGGCTGTTAAAAAACGCTCTTGCTCCGCTCATGGTTCGACAAGCTCACCATGAGCGGAGACATATGGGCACCCGAGACCGCTCGCCCTGAGCCTGTCGAAGGGCGAACGGGCCCCTTTTTCAACAGCCTCTTGTCCTGAGCGAAGCGAAGGGGGGCAACGTGACCCTACTCTGCGGCTGCCAGGACGAGGAGAGGTGCCACCGAACCCTGCTGAAGCGGCTGCTCGAGTCGCGAGGTAGGGGCGCAGCATCAGCCAGAGGCTGATCCGCCTCCGGAGGATGCTGCGCCCCTACTCCAGCCGGGAACCCTTCCTTCGATCCAGCATCCTCGCCAGGAAAGCCGGCAGCAGGGCCTCCAGTCCGCCTGAGGCGGATGTCTCGATGTCGGTGATCTCGAAATTGCCGTAGCCCACCAGGTGCCGCCAGGTACGCAGGCCCACGTAGCGCACACCCTGCGCCTTGCACAGACGTTTCGTCTCCTCGACGTAGCCCACAGGCACGAACAGATAGAGAGGGCCCGCCTGGGAGAAGGGATGCCACCTGCCCGACGCCGCCTCCACGTTCACCGTGGCGGCAGTCTCCACCACGGCCAGCATCTGCACCACCTTCTCCGGCCACTGCAAGACCACGATGTCCGGATAGACGACAGATTTGGCCGCCTGCACGCCCATCGTGCGCTCGGGCCTGTTGAGGAAGGTCTTGAGATGGGGATACCGCTCGTTGGGGAACAGGAAGCGCTCCTGGGCGATCTCTTGGAGCGCCTGTAGGTGAAGCATATCTCGGCTGCCAATAGACACTGGGGATTCTGCGCTCCCTTTCACAACTTGTCGCCATCATATCTGGCCGAGGGCGCTGCGTCTAGACGCGAATTGCCCGCCGCGGCCAGCGCTGGGTCTAGGGCGGCGTTCCATTTGTTCACGATGTAGGGCAGGGCTCCAGCCCTGCCTCTCACCGGGAACTGCGGTCGGGGCTGGGGCCCCGACCTACGAAATACGTCATGAATCGATGAGACGCTACCGCGTCTAGACGCGAATTGCCCGCCACAGCCAGTTCGGATATACTGGCCGCCGGGGAGGGGTGGCCGAGTGGCTGAAGGCGGCGGTCTTGAAAACCGCATCCCGACCTGTCGGGACGGGGGTTCGAATCCCTCCCCCTCCGCCAGCAGGTTCCTCCGGAAGGGTCAAGGGTAAGGGGCCAGGGGTCAAGGGTGAAATCAGCCGAGAATTCTCCCGGGTACCGGCAACTGAGAGCTTGGCAAAAGGCCGATGACCTAGCCTGTGCTATCTTTCAACTTGGCGAATCGGTTCCGACAAGTCCTCGCTGGCTGGTGTCCCAGGTTACTCGTGCAGCCATTTCCACGCCCGCCAACATCGCCGAAGGCTACTCTCGGGGCTCCCTTAGAGAATATCTTCACCACTTAAGCATCGCTCGTGGTTCATTAGCCGAAACCGAATACTACCTCCATTTTATGCAAAAGACCGGAATCATCGATTCATCAGCCTATTCCTGGTTGGGCTCTCTATATGGTGAAACCGCCAGCTTGTTGTATGCCTTGATCCGTTCGCTCTCCAAGAAGCTTGAAACGGAAGGCGGCCAGCGTCCCTATGCCATCAGAGAAGCCGAGGCCTTCTATGACTGTGATTCGCAAACCATCCCTGACCCTTGACCCCTGACCCTTGACCCTGCGGGAGGCACCATGAAG
>JAUYDU010000447.1 GCA_030691665.1 Chloroflexota bacterium | reverse complement strand
GCCTCTGGCGCAAGCTCCTTCCCCCAGGCATGAGGGTATCAGCCGAGGGGCTTAGCGGCCACCAGCCACACCACCCGCCGCTCATACACCAGCCGGCCGCCCTCCTCCAGGCGCGGCGCGAGGCCGGCGCTGTCGTCGTCGCTGCTCTCAAGCATCGCTTGCCGCACGGCGCGGTAGGTGGCGGGGTCGGCGCCGATGGCCTTCATCCATTCGTCGAAGTCGCGGGTGCTCTCCCGCTCTTCGACCCGCTGCACTTCCAGGCCAGCCTCCCGCACCATCGATAGCATCTCGCTTCGAGAGAGGGAGTGGGCGTGCGAGGGGTCTCGCCTGCGCTCGATGCGGTCCTGCCCGGCGGCGCGGGACGCGTCCTCAGAGGATCGCTGGTCGTCGATGACCACCCGGCCGCCAGGCGCACAGACGCGCGCCATCTCCTGGAACACCCAGCCCGGGCGCTGGAAGTGGTGGAGGGACGAGTTGCAACTCACCACCTGGAAGCTGCTGTCGGCGAAGGGGATGGCCTCCACGTCCGCCAAGACCAACTCGATGTTTGCCAGGCGGGCCTTGTCCCGCTGGCGGGCCGCTCGCTCCAGCATGGCCGGGGTGATGTCGAAGCCCACGACGATCCGGGCGACCTCGGCGAAGGCCAGGGCCGAGAAGCCGGGGCCAGTGGCTACGTCCAGGACAGCGTCGCTGGCGTTCGCTGCGGCGAAGTGGACGTAGCGGCGGCGGTAGTCCATGTCCGACTTGACGGGGCTGGCGGCGAAGGCGTCAGCGGCGCGGGTGAACTGCCGCGATGTGGTCCTCTTGTGCAGCCTGGAGTCTAGCTCAGTCATTTCTGACAGCGGGGGCAGAAGTGGGTGCTGCGCCCGCCCACCTTCACGCGCTCGATCTGGGTGCCGCAGGTGTAGCAGGGCTCGTCGGTGCGGCGATAGACCTTCACGTGCCACTGGTGCCGCCCCTGGCGGCCCTCAGCGTCCACGTAGTCGCGGAAGCTGCTGCCGCGATGGCCCAGCGCCTCGGCCAGGACTTCTCCGATGGCCCGGTGCAGCCGCGTCACGTCGTCGTCACTCAGGCTCTTGGCCGGCCGCTGAGGGTGGACGCCCGCGAGGAACAGCGCCTCCTCCGAGTAGATGTTGCCCAGGCCGGCTAGCGCCCCCTGATCCATGAGCACCGCCTTGATGGGCGCCGACCGCCTGTCCAGGAGCGAGCGTAGGACAGCGACGGTGAACGCCTGGTCGAGGACGTCCGGCCCCAGCCTGCCGACGACGCTGTGGGGGTCGTCCGTCAGCCACATCGTGCCCAGCTTGCGGAAGTCAGTGTAGCGCAACTCGTCACCGTGATCCAGGGCTAGGACGGCCCGCAGGTAGGCATCGGCGGGTGCATCCTGGTCGCGATGGAGGAGGACGCCGGTCATGCGCAGGTGGACGATGAGGTAGCGCCTTGCCTGCCGGCAGGCAGGGCCGTCGGAGAGGTGGAAAAGGAGGTACTTGCCCCGACGGGAGATGGCCTCGATGCGCTGTCCAGGCAGGGCGCGGCAGAACTCCGCCGGCGAGGGCCAGCGCACCAGGCGAGGAGCGTCCGGCGACAGGTAGACGTGGGTGATGGTGCGCCCCACCACTCGCGGCAGGAGATCGCGGCGGATGGTCTCGACTTCGGGGAGCTCAGGCATGGCGGTTACAGCGTAGCTGCAGGGCTTATGGTCATCAAGAAAAAAATTCCCCTGCGGATTGAAATCCGCAGCTTTGACTGAAGCCGCGGGTCTTAACCCGCGGAGAGCAATCAAATAGTTTATGACCATTAGCCCTGCAAACTGGGCAGACCTGAAGGCCATGAACAAATTGATGGCGCAAGAGATGTAGGGGCGGGGCTCGCCCCCGCCCTCGAGGGCGCCTGCGAGAGGCGCCCCTACTACATCCGCCCCCCTGCGAGTGGCCCACCTACGCCATCTCGCCCCAGTTCCTGCCCACCTTGGTGTCCACCTTCAGGGGCACCTTCATCTGCCTCTGGCGGAGCGGCATGATGTCCAGCACCAGGGCCCGCACCTCCTCCAGCTCGGCCGCCGGGCACTCGAAGATCAGCTCGTCGTGCACCTGGAGGATCATGCGGCTGGCCAGGCGGCGGCGCTGCATCTCGGCGTCGATGCGGTTCATGGCGATCTTGATGATATCGGCGGCCGTGCCTTGCACCGGCATATTCACCGCCGCCCGCTCGGCGGCCTGGCGCACGTTGACGTTGGCCGAGTTGATCTCGGGGATGTAGCGTCGCCGGCCGAGCAGGGTCTCGGCGTAGCCCCGCTCGCGCGTCTGCTGCACCGTCTGCTCGATGTAGTGGCGGATGCCTGGATACTTGGCGAAGTAGGTCTTGATGAAGTCGGCGGCCTCCTCGCGGGAGATGCGCTCCCGCTGGGAGAGGCCGAACTCGCTGAGTCCGTAGAGGACGCCGAAGTTGAACACCTTGGCTCGCCGCCGCATCTCCGGCGTGACCTCAGCCAGAGGCACCCCGAACACCTGGGAAGCGGTGGCGGCGTGGATGTCCTCGTCGCGCCTGAAGGCCTCCACCAGCCCAGGGTCCTCGGTGATGTGGGCCATGATCCGCAGCTCGATCTGGGAGTAGTCGGCCGACAGAAGCAGCGGGTCCGGCCCGATGTCGCGGGCCACGAAGGCCCGTCGCACGTGGCCGCCCAGCTCTGTGCGCACGGGGATATTCTGGAGGTTGGGGTTGCTGGACGAGAGGCGGCCGGTGGCGGCGGTCGTCTGGTTGAAGTCGGTGTGCACCCGCCCGGTGCGAGGGTTGATCAGGGCGGGCAGAGAATCCACGTAGGTGGACTTGAGCTTGGTGAGCTCGCGATAGCTCAGGATGCCATCAATGATGGGATGCAGGCCCCGCAGGTTCTCCAGGGCCTGGGCGTCGGTGGAGTAGCCCAGCTTGGTGCGGCGGGTCTTGGGCAGCCTCAGTTGCTCGAACAGCACCTGGCTGAGCTGCTGGGGCGAGCCGATGTTGAAGCGATAGCCCACCTGGGAGCAGACCTCGTCCTCCGCCTTGATGATCTCGCCGCCCAGGAGCTGCGACATGTCCCGCAGCACGCTCACGTCCAGGGCCACCCCCGTCATCTCCATGCGGGCCAGCACCGGCATCAGGGGCATCTCTACCTCCACGAATAGGGGCCAGAGGTCGTGCTGGCGTAGCTCCTCCTCCAGCAGCGAGCGCAGGCGGCCGGTCATGTCGGCGTCGGCGCAGGCGTAGCGGCCTGCCGCCTCGACGTCGACGTCGGCCATGGAGAGCTGCTTGGCCCCCTTGCCAATGAGGTCGCTGATGGGGGTCATTTCGATGCCCAGGCGCTTGGAAGCGAGCCACTTGAGGGAGAGGCCGCCCTCGCCGGGACGATAGCCGCCGCCGCCGCCCTCGCCCAGGAGGTAGGCGGCGATCATGGTGTCGAAGGTGAGGCTGCGGGTCCAGACCCCCTGGTTGGCCAGGACGATCGTGTCGTACTTGGCGTTGTGGGCCACCTTGTCGATGTCCTCATCCGCGAAGAGAGGCCCCAGGCGGCTCAGCACCGTCTCCAGGGGGAGCTGGTCGGCGGCCAGGCGGTGGCCGACGGGGATGTAGAAGGCCTCGCCCGGCCCCAGGGCGATGGCGAGCCCTACCAGACCAGCCCGCATGGGCTCGATGTCTGTGGTCTCGGTGTCGAAGGTGAAGGACTTCTGGGCCTCGAGCCGCCGAGCCAGGGCGTCCAGCTCCTCCTCCGTCCGTACCAGGCGGTAGCCCACCGCCCCGACCTGGGTCGGGGTGGTCGGCACTGGCTCGGCCTCCTCTTCGGGCTCGAGCTCCGGCAAGCGGGGTATCAGGCTACGGAACTCCAGCTCCCGGAAGAGGTCGAGCACCCGCTCGCGGTCGTAGCGGTCGAAGCGACAGGCCTCCAGGTCGAGGGCAACGGGGGCGTCGGTGACGATGGTGGCCAGCGCCTTGCTCCTGACGGCCTGCTCCTGGTGAGCGCGCAGGGCGTCTCGCAGGCGCTGCGGCTCCACCTCATCGATGTGCTCTAGCACCCCCTCCAGGCCCCCGTACTCCGCGATGAGCTTGACGGCCGTCTTGTCGCCCACGCCGGGAACGCCCGGGATGTTGTCGGAGGCGTCGCCCTTGAGTCCCTTGAGGTCGGGCATCTGCTGGGGCGAGACGCCGTAGCGCTGGCGCACGTCCTCGGCATCGGCGTAGATCACCGTGTCGCGCTGGTAGGGGCGGTACATGAAGAGATGGATGCCCGGCTGCACCAACTGGGCGATGTCGCTGTCCAGAGAGACGAGGTAGGTCTCGATGCCCTGCTCGGCTGCCTGGCGGGCCAGGGTGCCCAGCGTGTCGTCGGCCTCGTAGCCCTCGAGTTCGTAGATGGGGATGCCGAAGGCCTCGATGAGCTCGCGGCAGCGCCCGATCTGGGCCCGCAGGTCCTCGGGCATCTCCACCCGATGGGCCTTGTAGTTGGGGTCTTGCTCCAGGCGCAGGGTGGCCTTGCCCTTGTCCAGGGCCACCGCCAGGTGGGTGGGCTTCAGCTCCTGGAGGACGGAGAGGAGAGTGTTGGCGAAGCCGTAGGCGGCCGTCACCACCTCGCCCGTCTTGCGCACGGTAAGGGGCTCCTTCACGGCATGATAGGCGCGGTGGATGATGCCGTGTCCGTCCAGGAGAACCAGGAGGGGCTTGTCGCGCTTGCCGGCCACGAGGCGATTATAGCACCAGCGCGTTGGAGGATAGAAGTCACCCACACTGCGGGATAAATCCCGCAGCTTCTGTCGAAGCCGCGGATTTCAATCCGCGCGGAAATCTATTTTGTTTGAGGCCGTAAGAGTGACATTTCCTTCCCATGCCGCATCCTTTAGGATGCGGTGGGGAGCACAACCTTGCCCCACATGCGCTGGCGAGAACGAGAGCTACTCCACCGCTTCTACCCGCCCGACCCCGACCCGGTCGGGGAGCTGGAGCGGCGCTTCCTGGACGCTATCGAGCGCCTGGTGCGGCCGGGCGACCGCGTGCTGGACGCCGGCTGCGGCAGCGGCCGCCTGTTCACCTACGAGCTGCGAGGGCGGGCCAGTCTCATCGTGGGGCTGGACATCGGCCCGGACGTAGCCCAGAACCCCAACATCGAGGCGCCGGTGCTGGGCGACCTGGCTGCGCTGCCCTTCGTCGGCGAGGCCTTCGACCTGATCATCTGCAAGCACGTGCTGGAGCATCTGGAGGAGCCCCAGGGGGCTTTCAGCGAGCTGTCCCGTGTCCTCAGAGCGCAGGGGCGGTTGTTGATCCTCACGCCCAACCGCTTTCACTATGTGCCCCTGCTGGCCTCCCTCCTGCCCCACCCCTTCCAGCGGATCGTCGCCCGCGGCCGCGGCCTTAGGCTGCGAGAGGTGCATCGCACCCTCTATCGGGCCAACACGGCGGCCCGCCTGCGCCGACTGGCGCGGACGGCGGGGCTGCGGGTCGCCGAGCTACACCTGTTCGAGACGGCGCCCGTGTATCTGGCTTTCAACCCCCTGGCCTTTGCCCTGGGCGTGGCCTACGAGAAAGTGGTCAACCGCTTCCCGGCCCTGGCCCCGCTGCGAGTAAACCTGCTGGCCGTGCTGCGCAAGCGCTAACGGCGTTCCCTTCGACAAGCTCAGGGCAGGCTCCTTTCGTTGACCTGGCGAGGACCAACGCCTTATGATTCGCCTGCCTGCACAAGGAGGAAGCCATGGACATCGCCGAGGAGAAGCTGGTGGGGATGTGCTAGAGGAAGAATCCATGTCCGGCGGTGGTGGAGAAGCAGCCAGCAGTGACGGCGTGGCTGCCTCAAGCGGGGACGCGCGCCGGATAATTCCGTTTCGTGCTTCGCCAGAGGGGATCGTAACGATCCTGTTTACCGACGTCGTTGGGTCAACCCGCCTGCGCGAACGCCTCGGGGACGACGCTGCTCAAGAGCTATTTCATGAACACAATCGGATCCTGAGAGATCAGATCGGGAAGCACAGCGGGTTCGAGGTCAAGACCTACGGCGATGGCTTCATGGTGGCCTTTAGCGACGTGGTGAATGCTCTGGC
>JAUYDU010000224.1 GCA_030691665.1 Chloroflexota bacterium | reverse complement strand
AGGACCGAGAACAGGGCGCCTGCGGCGCAGAACCGAGAACCAAGAACCCAGAACAGAGAACAAAGAGCAGGGAACCAGGGGTGGGGTGGCCCTGGGGGGTCTGGCGCGAGGCGGGCAGGGCTGCGCTCGGAAACTGGGTAGGGGCAGGCCCTTCGACAGTCCGCCGCCGGCGGAGGTCTCAGGTGCCTGCATACCTCCCCCGCCATCCGGCGGGCTGTCGAACCATGAGCGGAACAAGAGGGTTTTTCAACAGCCTCGTAGACCTGCGGCAGGGGAAGTCAAGGGCACGGCGCGTGCTAGTCCAGCTTGGCGACGTCGACGCGGACGGCGCGGTCGTAGGGGGTGGGCTGCCACTGCATGGGCCAGTAGCGCAGGTGGCCGTAGCCGCCGGCCAGGTGGAGCCACTTGACCATCCCTGGCTCCAGGTCCATGGGGCCGTTCCACTCGCGGAACTGGTAGGGGTCCCAGCCGTTGTAGACGATGACCTGGCCCGGCCGTACGGACGGCGATAGCTTCACGGGGACGATGAAGGAGTTCATGTCGTTGAAGACGCGCACCTCTTCCTCGTCCTCGATGCCTTTGGCGCGAGCGTCGTCGCTGTTCATCACCATGTGGGGCTGGCCGCGATGGGTCTGGAGGAGGAGGCGGTTGGTGATGTTGATGGAGTGGATGCTCCAGCGGTTGTGGCCGCTGGTCATGACGAAGGGGTAGTCGCCGCCCATGGCCGGGTTCTCCTTGTGGGTGGGCAGCTCCTCGCCGGCCTCCAGGAACCAGTCGTGGTCGATGTAGAACTGGGCGCGGCGGGCGAGCGTAGGGTAGGGCAGCTTGTCCTCGGTGTTCCAGCGGGAGTGGGCGAAGGTCTGGTCGGGCTCGATGTCGGCGGCCTGGGTGATGGCCATGTCGGACATGCCCCAGTCGATGAAGCGGATGAAGCCCTTCTGGCGCAGGGTGTCCAGGGTGGTTCCCTGGGGCAGGGTGCCGGACTCCACCGTATCCCGCACCATCTCAGCGGACGCCTTCTCCTCGTCCTCGAACTCGCCGCCGAGGGTGAGGGCATCGTAGAGGCCCTCCAGGCGGCGCACGATGCCGCGGCTGTCCTGGTACTCGCCCAGCCCCTTGGCCCGGGCTCTCTCTTCGAGCTTCTTGGCCAGTAGGTAGGATATCTCCCACTCGGTCTTGGCCTCGCCCTGAGGGGCGGCCGCCTTCTCGGAGAAGATGAGCATCAGCATGTGGGGGGTGGGGATGTGGAAGCGGGGTACCTCGTACTGGTTGGTGCAGGGCAGGACGATGTCCGAGTAGAGGCAGGTGGTGCTCATGCGCCAGTCGATGGTGACCACCTTCTTGAGCTTGGGCCAGAGGTGCTTGAGGAGCATGGTCTTGCCGCCGCGCACGCGCCGCAGGGTGTTGCCGCCGGCCTGCAAGAGCACCCGCGGCGGCCGGTCGGCGGCGGGCCGGATGGTTCCCTCCCACCAGCCTTTGTCCACGGCTTCCTGCATGTACTCGTCGAAGGTGCGGGCCATGGTGGGGTCGCCCCACTCGCGCTTGTTCCAGTTCTCGCGGTAGCCGCAGTGGTAGTACCAGAGCCAGGCTGGGGGGATCATCAGGGCCTGGGGGGCGAAGCGGGAGATGCGGCAGCTCAGCTCGATGGTGGCCATCTCGTCGGTTAGGGTGGGGTCTTCCGCCTTGATGAACTCGAGGTTGCGGCGGTGCATCTCCAGCACCTCTTTGGTTGCTTCCAGGCCCGGGCGGTCCTTGCGGCCGAAGATCTGGGGCCCGTCGAACAGGCCGGCGGCCCAGCAGCCAATGCCGGTGCCCTTCTTGCCCCAGTTGGCGGTGAGGCCGAGGAGAAGGGTTATTGAGCGGATCATGAGGTCGCAGTGGTAGTACTTGAGGGAGGTGCCGCCGGCCCAGGCTCCCGTCCGCTTTTTGGCGATCTTGCGGGCCAGGAGCCTGATGATGTCGGCGTGGGTGCCGCAGATGTCGGCGGCCCTCTCCGGGGTGTAGTCCTGAAGCCTCTCCTTGAGCAGCTCGAAGACGGGCACCACCTCCACCTGGCGGCCGTCCTTCAGGCGGGCGCTGTAGCTACCCTCCAGGGCGGGGTCGACATCGCCGAGAGCGAGGGTGGTGCGGGGAGCCTCGACGATCTGCTGGCTGTTGGTGTCGAAGAGGTAGAACTGCTCGTCGCTGCCGTCCTCCTCGATGTCGCTGGCGCGGAGGAAGTGGCGGGTGTCTACGCGTACCAGGAGGGGCAGGTCGGTCTGCTCCTTAATGAAGGGGGCGTTGTACAGGTTCTCGTCGATGATGACCTTGCACATGGCCAGGGCCCAGGCGGCATCGGTGCCGGTTCTGGTGGGGACGTAGTAGTCGACGTGCATGTGGGAGGGGCTGCAATCGGGGGCGAAGAGGACGACCTCGGAGCCGTGGTAGCGGCCTTCAGTCAGGTAGTGGTTGGAGGCGATGACGGTGTAGGTGGGATTGGCCTGGAAGACGAGGATGAGCTCGGAGTGGAAGGCGTCGTCCAGGGAGCTGCACAGGTTGAACTTGCCGAAGGTGGTGTAGAGGCCGGGGCTAAAGTCGTTGATCTCGGCGTTGACATCGGTCATGAGTCCGCCGATGAGGGCCAGGAGCTTGCCCTGGCCGAGGAAGGTCCAGGTGCCGCCCTCGGCGCCCAGCATGTGGATGATGGACTCCGGGCCGACCTCTTGGATGGCGTCGATCATGGCGTCGGCGATCTCCGTGAGGGCGTCGTCCCAGGAGATGCGCTGCCACTTGCCCTCGCCGCGCTCGCCGGCCCGGCGCAGGGGGTAGAGGACGCGGTCCTGGCCGTAGAGGGTCTGGCTCCAGGAGGCGCCCTTCTGGCAGCCCATAGGGTTCATGTCGGGGATGCCCTCTTCGGTGGGCGTGAAGTGACCGGCCTGCTCCTCCAGCCAGACCTTGTCGTCTTTGACGAAGACATGGTAGGGGCAGTTGCCGGGGTAGCAGTCGACGCAGTGGGTGCCCCAGAAGACCTTGTCCCACTTCCACCTGTCGCGGTACTGCTCCTCCGAGGCGCGATGGGGGTAGTGCTGGATGGCCTGAGGTTCGGGGTTGCCGGAAGATGGGCTGGTCATAATTTCCTCCCTTCGGCTCAGCTCAGGGCAGGCCCGATGGCGGCCGGCTGAGGGCAAG
>JAUYDU010000378.1 GCA_030691665.1 Chloroflexota bacterium | reverse complement strand
GCCCGCTCGCCCCAGCGGGCCTCGCCCTTCCTCAGGTTGAGGGTGGCGACGGTCACGCTGACCACGAGCCTACACCACCACCGGCTCCCGCTCCAGGCGGGCCCGCTCGGCGGCGATGATGCGCTCCACCTGGGCGACCGCCTCGTCCAGCTTGCCGTCGGCGTTCACCACCACGTGGTCGAAGTGGCCGGCGGCGTCCATCTCCAGGCGGGCCTTGGCCAGGCGCAAGCGTAGCTGCTCCTCCGAGTCGAGGCCGCGGCGGCGCAGGCGCTCCTCCAGCTCGGCCAGAGCCTGCCCTGAGCCTGCCGAAGGGGACGAGGGCGCCAGGAAGATGGTGACGGCCTGGAGCACGGCGCCCTTGATGGTGGCCGCGCCCTGAACGTCAGTGCGCACCAGGACGTCCTGGCCGCGGGCGAGGGCGTCGCGGACCTCGCTCCTGGGCACGCCGTAGCGGTGGCCGTAGACGAGGGCGTTCTCCAGGAGCTCGCCCGCGGCCAGCATCGCCTCGAATCGCTGGGGAGTCAGGAAGTGCTGGTGGCGGCCGTCCACCTCGTGGGGGCGGCGGGGGCGGGTGGTGGCGGTGACGGCGACGTGATAGTGGCTCCCCCTGGCCTTGAGGCGACCCAGCAGCGCATCCTTGCCCACCCCAGACGGGCCCGATATCACCACCAGCAAGGGATAGCGGCAGGGCCCTCCCAGGCCAGGGCCTGGAAGGGCAGACTCATCCGCCCCCGGCGGAGGCATAGGCACCTTCCTGACCGGCAGCGGCCGCCCGCCCGCTGATGGTGTCCGGGCTGATGGCCGTCAAGATCACGTGGCCGTCGTCCATGAAGATGGCCCCCTTGGTGCGGCGCCCGTTGGTTATGTCAATGATCGTCCCTTTGCTCTTGCCCTCGCGGACGAGGCGCTGGATGGGCGCCGAGCCCGTGGATACGATGGCGATCACCCGGTTGAGGGCGACGAAGTTCTTGAAGCCGACGGCTACCAGCTCTGTGGCCATGTTATCCTCCCTTCCCCCTTCCCCAACGTTCGTCCTCCTCATACCTGCCTGCCGGCAGGCAGGTTAGTACGATGATACCCGCCCCAGGTCGCGCCAGAAGTCCGGATAGGACACGGCCACCGCCTCGGCGCCCCGCACCGTCGTCTCTCCCTGAGCCAGGAGGCCGGCGACGGCCAGGGCCATGGCCAAGCGATGGTCGCCGCCGCTGCCGCAGGCGCCGCCCCGCAGGGAGCCGACACCCTGGATGGCCATGCCGTCGGGCAGCTCGTCGATGCGCGCGCCCAGCCGCCGCAGCTCGCGGACCGTGGTGCGAATGCGGTCCGATTCCTTCACCCGCAGCTCAGAGGCGTCACGGATGACCGTCTCGCCCCTGGCCAGGGAGGCGGCCACCGCCAGCACGGGGAGCTCGTCGATCAGGCGGGGGATGAGCGAGCCCTCGATGACCGTCCCCCGCAGGGACGAGGAGCGCACGACGATGTCGGCCACCGGCTCGCAGCCCCACACCCGCTCTTCCTCCAGGGCGATGCTGGCCCCCATGCTGTTCAGGGCGTCGATGATGCCGCTACGAGTGGGGTTCACGCCCACGCCGCTGAGCCGGAGTTCGGCGTCTGGGTGGGCGGCCGCCGCCACCATCCAGAAGGCGGCGGCGCTGATGTCGCCCGGCACGCGCAGGCTCAAGGGGCGAGGGTCGTGCGTCAAGGGGGAGACGCGCAGGCCGCCCTCCAGGGAGTCTCCGCCAGAGGCGGATCCGCCTACGGCGGAGACGCTGGCTCCCATGGCCCGGAGCATGCGTTCGGTGTGGTCGCGGGAGGGAGCCGGCTCCTCGAGGATCGTCTCGCCCTGGGCATAGAGAGCGGCCAGGGCCAGGGCTGACTTCACCTGGGCGCTGGCCACAGGCAGGCGATTGCGAATGCCGCTCAGGGAGCCGCCCTCGATGGCCAGAGGCGGTCGGGCTCCTCCCTCTCGCCCCTGGATGCGGGCGCCCATGGCCCGCAAGGGCTCTACAATGCGGTCCATGGGGCGCGAGCGAAGGGAGGCATCGCCCGTGAGCACCGAGAAGAAGGGCTGGGCGGCCAGGAGGCCGGCGAGCAGGCGCAGGGTGGTGCCGGAGTTGGCGGCGTTCAGCACGTTGGCGCTCTCCCTCAGGCCAAAGCGACCGTTGCCCAGGATGCGAAGCCTTCCCTGGCCATCCAGGACGAGGGGCACGCCCAGGGCCTTGAGGCAGCGCAGGGTGGCCAGGCAATCGGCGCCGGCCTGGAAGTTCTCCACCACCGCCTCGCCCTGGGCGATGGAGTTGAGGATGGCTGCGCGGTGGGATATGGACTTGTCGCCGGGCGGCTCGATGGTTCCCCGCAGCCGGCGCGGCGGCCGCACCGTCTTCCTCATGGCTTGTGGGGTCTCTTAGGGGCCTTGCGGCCCGGCCCAAGGCCGGTCCGCCTCTGGCGGAGACTCGCCTCGTCCCTCTCGGCGAGGACCTTGCCGATGTCCTTGAATCGCCGCACCAGCCGCTCGCCCACCAGCAGGGAGAGGAGTTGGTCGCTGCCGCTCGGGACTTCTGGGTAGCGCTCGGGCCGCGACGGCGGGGCGGTCAGGTAGTTGTCACGCTCAAGCTGAGCCTTGGCAAAGCTTTCGAACAAGGGCTCCTCCTGCTCCTGTTGCAGCAGCTCTCGATAGCGCGAGAGCTCTTCTACCAGGCGGTCCAGCCAGTGGAGGACGCTGTCCCGGTTGGTGAGGCAGATGTCGTGGCTGAGGGCAGGATCGGTGGAGGCGAGGCGGGTGACGTCGCGGAAGCCGCTGCTGGCCAACGCCGATAGCTCCGGCCAGGCGGGGCTACCGCGCACCAGGGTGAACAGGGCGGTGGACAGGATGAGGGGCAGATGGCTCACCGCAGCCACGTAGCGGTCGTGCTCCTCGGCGTCGATGAAGAAAGGACGGGCGCCGATGAGCTGGACGATGGCGGCGACCGCCCGCACCGCCCCCTCGCTGGCGTCGGCGGCGGGGACGATACAGTAGGGCTTGGCGGCGAACAGCGTGGCCTCAGCGTTGGCGATGCCAGCCGTCTCCTTGCCGGCCATGGGGTGGCCGCCCACGAAGCTCACCGTGGGGGGCAGAAGCTGGCGGGCCCAGTCCGTGACGATGGTCTTGGTGCTGGCGGTGTCGGTGACGACGCAGTTCTCGCGCAGCTCGCCCGCTATCTCCTCCATGACAGCGGGGATGGCCATGATGGGGGTGGCGATGATCACCAGCCCGGCATCGCGGACGGCCCGGTGCAGGATAGGCTCCGATTTGTCCACGGCTCCGCGGCGGCGGGCGTCGACGGAGGCCAGGGTATCCTTGTCGTAGCCGACGACCTCGATGTCCTTGAGCCTGGCAGCCTTGAGGGCCAGGCCCAGGGAGCCGCCGATGAGGCCGAGGCCGATGATGGTTATGCGTTCCACAGAGTTCCCCCCAAGGCTCGCCTGCCGGGGCCGACAGGTCAGCAGGACTCGTCGGCCGCCCGCAGGAGCGCTACCCGGCGGTCGCTGCCATCGGCCCCTTCGCTTCCCTCAGGGCAGGCCCCTTCGGCAAGCTCAGGGCAGGCTCTTTGGTGATGCCGGATCAACTCCACCACCGTGGCCGGGGCCCCCGCCGCTTCGGCCAGAGCCACCCCACGGGCGCCGTGGTCTCTGATAGCGGCTATGGCCCACCGCCAGCCCCGCCGGTTTGGTTGGGCCAGACGATCGAGCAGGCGCGGCGAGGCGGCCTGGAGCAAGACGTAGGCCACGCGGTGCCACAGGCGGACCGACCCCTTGCCCACATCGTGCAGGAGGGCGGCCAGCAGCACCTCTTCCTCCTGGCAACCCATCCGCTGAAGGGCCTGGAGGACGTCGAGGGAGTGCCGCTGGTCTCGCACGGTCATGGCGGAGAACAGGCGCTGCTGCGCCGGCGTGAGATGGGCGGCGATGGTCTGCCGCTCCGCCGGGCTCAGGCGGGCGCCGAGAGCGGCAAAGAGCTGGCGCGACCGG
Organism: Chloroflexota bacterium; assembly: GCA_030691665.1. Classification (GTDB taxonomy): domain Bacteria; phylum Chloroflexota; class Dehalococcoidia; order SM23-28-2; family SM23-28-2; genus JAUYDU01. The sequence goes on along the minus strand of JAUYDU010000378.1, from coordinate 1,354 downwards.
TAGGCTGCCCTAGCCAAAGACACTGGTATCGACCCCCGTTAACAGGCGGATCAGGGCGTTCGCGACCGGTCCCATCATGTCCCAGAAGGGGTTTACGCTCCAGCCGGTGAGGAAGGGTATGCCGAAGAGGAAGATGAAGAGGATAGGCAGGCCCCACTGCTCCGTTCGGGCCAGGGACTCGGACAGCTCTCGGGGCAGGATGCCCACCGCCACCCGGAAGCCGTCCAGAGGCGCCAGGGGGATGAGGTTGAATATGGCCAGGATGATGCCGAAGATGACGATGGAGCTTAGGTAGAGGCCCAGGTAGTCATCCGCCCCCCAACTAGCGAGAGAAGGCACATTGAAGGGCGTGCGCCAGGGCACGATGTCCAGCTTGATGGGCAGCCCTGCCAGGCCGGCCATGATCAGATTTGACAGCGGCCCTGCCGCTGCCACGGTGGCCATGCCGGCCTTGGGGCTGATGTTGCGCATGAGGTTGGGGTTGACGGGCACGGGCTTGCCCCAGCCGAAGAAGCCGATGAACAGGAGGATGGTGCCCAAGGGGTCCAGGTGGGCGAGAGGATTGATGGTGAGACGGCCGCGGTAGCGGGGGGTGGGATCGCCCAGCCTGTCGGCGGCGAAGGCGTGGCTGAACTCGTGAAAGGAGATCCCCACGAGCAGAGCAGTCACTACGGCGCCAAAGAAGGCAAAAAAGGCCGTTGCACTGACCTTTAGAAGATCCGCATAAGCGAAAATCAACGCCTAGCTCCGTCTACCTATCGGGGCCGACAGGTGGGCCGACTCTCGGCCCAGGCAGGTATACCACGAATTCATGATAGCATGCCGCTGATGGAAGGGGGAACCAGCCAGCCAACAAGCCACAGAACCAGCGCGGAATGGCGGAACGCATGCGAGTACGCTATACTGAGGCCATCGAGAGGTTGTTCTGGAGGCGACGATCAGGCGGATAGGGAGCACGAGGGTGGCCGCGCTGCTGGAGGTTCAGGAAGTAGTCAAGAGCTTCGACGGGGTCAGGGCCCTCAACGGCTGTTCCTTTCAGGTGGGGGAGGGCACGATCACGGGGCTTATCGGGCCCAACGGCGCCGGCAAGACCACCCTGTTCAACCTGGCCACCGGCTTTCTGAAGCCCACCGCTGGCAAGATCTTGTTCAAGGGTGAGCGGATCGACGGCCTTGCCCCGCACAAGATATTCAAGAAAGGGATCGTCCGCACCTTCCAGGTCCCCCGCGAGCTCAAGGGGATGACTGTCCTGGAGAACCTGATGCTGGTGCCGGGGGGACAGCTCGGCGAAAGCGTTTGGAGCCCCTGGCTCGTTCCCTACCTGGTGCGGAGACAGGAGCGCAAGATCCACGAC
>JAUYDU010000275.1 GCA_030691665.1 Chloroflexota bacterium | reverse complement strand
TCGTGGCCAAGGAGGTGGCCAGCCTGGACGTCATCTCCGGCGGCCGCATCATCCTGGGGGTCGGCGTCGGCGGCGAGTTCCCGCGGGAGTTTGTGGCCTGCGGCGTGCCGCTGAACGAGCGCGGCCGGCGGGCCAACGAGGCCATCGAGGTTCTGCGCAAGCTATGGAACGAATCGCATGTCAACTACCAGGGCCGCTTCTTCCGGCTGGAGGACGCCACTATGGAGCCCAAGCCGGTGCAGAAGCCCGGCCCGCCTATCTGGGTGTCCGGTCGCTCGGAGGCTGCCATCAAGCGGGCGGCCCGCCTGGGCGACGGCTACCTGCCTTACCTGTTCAGCCCCGAGCGCTACCGCGACAGCCTGAACAAGCTGGACGCCTTCGCCCAGGCGGCGGGCCGCGATCCGGCCTCCATCGAGACGGGGCTCTATCAGTTCATTGCGGTGGCGGACACCTACGAGGAGGCGCGAGATCGAGCCAACCGAGAGCTGAGCCTGCGCTACAACCAGCCCTTCGAGCGCATCGTCGAGCGCTACTGTGTGCTGGGCACGCCCGACCAGTGCGCCGACAGGCTGAACCAGTACGTTGAGGCGGGCGCGCGCCACTTCATCCTGGTGCCCATCTGCCCCCCGGCTGAGCTGCCGGCTCACCTGGAGGCGTATGCCAGGCAGATCGCGCCCAAGGTTCGCTCGGGGTGAGGAGCACCGTGGCTGGTTCACAGTCGGTGGGTCGCTTCTCCACCCCCGCCTAAAGGTCATCAAGAAAATAACTTCACATCCCACCCGTAGGGGCCGACCTTCAGCTCCGCCCAGGGCCGACCTGAAGGTCGGCCCCTACGAGGTTTGTCTCCCCGTTCGGCGCGCTAGAGGCGGTTTGAGATTATTTTGTTTAACGCCAAAAGGCGGGGGCATGCCTGGCGCTCTCGATGCCCCAGCCTTCTCCGCCATCCGCAGAGGCGGATGCGCCTCTGGCGTAAGGCGGGGGTCGTGAAAAACCCGCCCATCAGCGGTGCACCGATCACCGGGCACCCGTCAAATTGACGGCCGTTTGGCAGGTGGGTTATCATTTTAGTGGACCTTGTTCTGCCAACGATGAGAGGAGACCTATGACCAAGATATCTGTCGAGGCCGTCGAGGAGGTGCTGGACGAGATCCGGCCGGCCATCCAGCTCGACGGCGGCAACGTGGAGCTGCTGGAGATCACCAAGGACGGCGTCGTCAGGCTGGCCATGGTCGGCGCCTGTGGCGGCTGCCCCATGAGCACCCTCACCCTCAAGGCGGGGATCGAGCGCCTGCTGGTAGAGCGCATTCCCGAGATTGCGGGCGTGGAGGCCATCGGCGAGGGCGGCCCCATCGACGAGTGGGAGGCCGGCTGGGGCAGCGAGCGGTAGGAGCAATTCGCAGAAGCAGACAGGGGTGCCAATCTGGCACCCCTTTTCGTTTGCCTGGTTGACCCTACTCCGCCTGTTCTAGCTCGAAGGCCTTGTGCAGGGCGCGCACGGCGTCGGCCACCTGCGACTCGTTGATGATGCAGGTGATACGGATCTCGCTGGTGCTGATCATCTCGATGTTGATGCCCTCCTCGTACAGGGCGCGGAACATTCGGGCAGCGAAGCCCGGAGCGCTCTGCATGCCGGCGCCAACTATGCTCACCTTGGCCAGATTCGAGTCCGACACCAGCTCGCCGGCGCTCACCTGCTGGGCGATGGGCCTGACCAGCTCGATAGCCTTCTCCAGGTCGCCGCGGGTCACCGTGAAAGTGAGGTCGGCGATCTTTTCCGCGCCGGCGTTCTGGACAATTGTGTCCACGTTGATGCCAGCCTCGGCCAGGGGCTCGAACAGGGTGGCGGCAATGCCCGGCCGGTCCGGCACGCCGCGGATGGTCACCTTGGCCACGTCGGGGTCGTAGGCGATGCCGCTTACCTTGTTTCGCTGCTCTACCATCTCAGGGCCTCCATGAATGAGTGTTCCCGGCACGTCGCGGAAGCTGGACGCCACCAGGATGGGCATGTTGTAGACGGCACCCAGTTCCACCGCCCGATTGTGCATGACCCTGGCACCGTAGCTGGCCAGCTCCAGCATCTCCTCGTAGCTGATCTCCCGTAGCTTGCGGGCCTTGGGCTCGATGCGGGGGTCGGTGGTGTAGACGCCGTCCACGTCGGTGTAGATCTCGCATCTCTCGGCCTTTAGGGCTACCGCCAGGGCCACCGCCGTGGTGTCGGAGCCGCCCCGACCGAGGGTGGTGATGTCCATCTCCTCGCTGATCCCCTGGAAGCCAGCCACGATGACGACCTTCCCTTCGCCCAGCTCCTTGAGGATGCGCTGAGGGTCCACCGACAGGATGCGGGCGCGGCCGTAGCGGCTCTCGGTGCCGATGCCCGCCTGCGCCCCCGACAGGCTGATGGCTGGCTGGCCCAGCTCGTGCAGGGCCATGGTCATCAGGGTACTGGAGACGGTCTCGCCGGTGGAGAGAAGCACGTCCAGCTCCCGTGCCTCCGGCTGACGGGTGATCTGGCGGGCCAGCTCGATTAGCTCGTCGGTGGTGTGGCCCATGGCCGAGACTACCACCACCAGGGCGTCGCCCTGCTCGCGGCGAGCGGCCACCCGTCGCGCCACGTTCATTATCCGCTCGGCGTCCGCCACCGAGGTGCCGCCGTACTTCTGAACAATGAGAGCCATGACTTTGTCTCAACCCTTTCCGACTATTTGTGCTGCCGCATCGCTGGGGGCCGTGATCATGGTCTCGCCGCCTACTCCTTCCCTGGCAGCCGCCTCCGCCATCGCCCGGCCGATGCTCTCTTCACCCTGGCAGGCCAAAGCCAGGATAGTCGATCCCCCACCCGACAGGAAGGCGCCCAGGGCGCCGGCCTCTCGAGCTGCCTGGAAGATGGCTTGCATCGCCGGAAAGATCTTGGCCCGCGCCGGCTGGTGCAGGCGATCCTGGGTAGCCACGTCCAGCAGATCCAGCCTGCCAGAGGCCAGGGCCGCCACCAGGAGGGCCGCTCGCCCAATATTATAGATCGCGTCCTGGCGGGAAAGCTGCTGGGGTAGCACCTGACGACTCTCCTGGGTGGGCATCTCCTGATCCGGCACGAAGAGGACGGCCTTGAGGCCCGCGGGCACGGTCAGGCCAACGTGAGCGACGCTCTCGCCATCGCGCACGGCCACCTGAAGCCCGCCGAAGAGGGTCGGGGCCATGTTGTCGGCGTGGCCCTCCAGCTCAGCGCCGAGGGCCAGCATCTCCTCCCGGTCAAGCGGCTCCCCCAGGAGGGAGTTGGCGGCCAGCAGGCCGGCCGCTCGCGCCACCGCGCTGGCCCCCAGACCGCGGGCGACGGGGATCGGCCGCGTGCACTCGGCGCTGAGACCACTCGGCGGCTTCGTCCCGACGTGGGAAAACAGGCGGCGGGCGGCCTCTACCGCCAACGACCCGATGGGGTCGCTGGGCGGAGGCATAGGCTCCTCGGCGGCGCTGACCACCACCTCCGCCCACAAATCGAGGGCCATCCCTAGGCAGTCGAAGCCGGGGCCAAGGTTGGCGGTAGTGGCGGGAGCACGAACGGTGATCCTGTTCATCGCCATGGCTAACCGCCACGATTCTAGCATTGGCCATAGCCAGGCTCAAGGAGCAGTCGCCTATTCCACCTGCTGGCGCACGGTGCGCGAGGCGAGGAGGACGAAGAAGGCGGCGAATCCCACCATCACCAGAGCGTTCGGCAGGACGCCGCTATCCGCCAGGCCCTGGCCCTTGATCATGGTGTTGCGCAGGGCGTCGATGGCGTAGGTCAGGGGCAGGAGGTGGGAGACGACCTGGAGCCAGCCTGGCAGCGAGTCCACCGACCAGATGACGCCGCTCAGCAGCCCCTGTGGCACCACCACCACCGGCACAAACTGGATGACCTGGAGCTCGTTGCGGGCGAAGGTGGAGAGGAATATGCCCAGATTGACCGACCCCATGGTCAGGATGGCGACCAGCAGGAACACCAGCAGCAAGTTGCCCTCGTAGTGGATGCGCAGGATGAGCACCGCCGCCAGGAGGATGGCCAGCGATTGGAGGAGGGCGAAGAAGCCGAAGCCCAGCATGTACCCCAGCACTACCTCGGTGCGGTTGATGGGCGTCGCCATCAGGCGCTCCAGGGTGCCGCCGGCCCGCTCGCGCAGGAAGCTGACCGCGGTGAGGAGGAAGACGAAGAAGAAGGCGAAAAAAGCGATGAGGGCTGGCGCCTCGTAGTCCACGAAGTCGAACTGGGGCCCGCCGTAGACGAAGCTCACCTCGACGTCCACCAGGTCCTGAGGCGAAACGTCTGCCATGCCCAGGGCCCGCCCCAGCTCCTTCACCACCACCTGCATCAGGCCGCGATTGACGCTCCTGGCGATGGCGCCGCTGTCCTGGGGGTTGGTGCCCTCCAAGACCAGCTCGACTTCCATCTTGGGCGGCGCGGCTCCCGCCTGGGCGGCGTAGCCCAGATAGACAATGCCCTGCACATCGCCATCGTTCAGTTGCTCCTGCGCCTTGGGTCGCGACATCTCCTCGGCGCCGATGGAGCCCACCTGCTTGAGCGTGAGCGCCGCCACCAGCTCGGTGCCGGG
>JAUYDU010000216.1 GCA_030691665.1 Chloroflexota bacterium | reverse complement strand
TCTACCTGGCCGCTGTCGGCAAGCAGGGCCTGCGCCGGGTGGCCGAGCTCTGCTACCACAAGGCCCACTACGCGGCGAAGGCCATCGCCCAGCTCCCCGGCTACTCGCTGGCCTTCGACGGCCCCTTCTTCAAGGAGTTCGTGGTGCGCTGCCCGCGGCCGCCGTCGGAGGTGAACCGGGCTCTGCTGGAGCGGGGCATCATCGGCGGCCTGGACGTGAGCGATCGCGTGGATAGCGGCCTCCTCCTGTGCGTGACAGAGATGAACACGCGGGAGGAGATCGACCGCCTGGTGGCGGCGCTGGGTCTGTCAACGGATAGGGAACGGATTAACGGATGACTGAGGCCAAGCCGCTAGAGGACGTGACCTATAGCGTGATTGGTGCCCGCCTCACCTTCGACATGAGCAGGCCGGGACGCACGGCCTGCGCCCTGCCCTCGTGCGACGTGCCGGAGGCCGAGCTGCCGCCACCGGAGCTCCTGCGTCAGGACCTCAACCTCCCTGAGCTGGGCCAGGTGGACCTGGTGCGCTACTTCCTGGCCCTCAGTCGCCTGAACTATGGCGTGGACAGCGGCTTCTACCCCCTGGGAAGCTGCACGATGAAGTACAACCCCAAGGTGCACGAGGAGCTGGCTCGCCTGCCCGGCTTCGCTCACATCCACCCCCTTCAGCCGGCGCAGACGGTGCAGGGGGCGCTGGCCCTGATGTACGACCTCCAGCGCTGCCTGACGGAGATCACCGGCCTGGACGCGGTGAGCCTGGCGCCGGCGGCGGGCGCGCAGGGGGAGCTGACGGGCATGCTGGTGGTCAAGGCTTATCTGGCCGATCGGGGCGAGGAAGGGCGGACCCGCGTGCTGGTGCCCGACTCCGCTCACGGCACTAACCCGGCCACCGCCACCATGGCCGGCTTCGAGGTGGTGACGGTGGCCTCCAATGCTCAGGGGAACACGGACCTGGACGCCCTGGCGTCGGTTCTGGACGATGGGGTCGCCGCCCTGATGCTCACCCTCCCCAACACCCTGGGCCTGTTCGAGCCCAGCATCGGCCGCATCGCCGAGATGCTCCATCGTCAGGGGGCCCTCCTCTACGGCGACGGCGCCAACCTCAACGCCCTCCTGGGCCGGGCCCGCTTCGGCGATATGGGCTTCGATGTCGTCCACCTGAACATGCACAAGACCTTCAGCACTCCCCACGGCGGCGGCGGGCCCGGCTCCGGCCCCGTCGCCGTCAAGGGGTATCTCGCTCCCTACCTGCCGGCGCCCGTGGTCGAGAAGGGCGGCGACGGCTTCGTTCTGGCGACGCCCGAGCGGAGCATCGGCAGGGTCGGCAGCTTCCACGGTCACTTCGGGGTGCTGCTGCGGGCCTATGCCTACATCCGCACCCTGGGCACCGCGGGGCTGGGCCAGGTGAGCGAAAACGCCGTCATCAACGCCAACTACGTCCTGGCCTGCCTGCGCCAGGCCTATTACCTGCCCTACGACCGTCGCTGCATGCATGAGGTGGTATTCTCGGGCAGCCGCCAGCGGGCCAAGGGGGTGCGGACGTGGGACATCGCCAAGCGCCTCATCGACTACGGTTTCCACCCGCCCACGGTCTACTTTCCTCTCATCGTGGACGAGGCGCTGATGATCGAGCCGACGGAGACCGAGAGCAAGGAGGCGCTGGACGCCTTCTGCGACGCCCTGCTGGCCATCGCCCGCGAGGCGGAGGAGGAGCCGCAGGTGGTGAAGGAGGCGCCCCACACGACGCCCGTGGGCCGCCTGGACGAGGCTACGGCCGCCCGCAGGCCGGTGCTGCGCTGGCGGGCGCCTGAATCGGAAGGGAGGGAGACTGGTGCCTGAACTACCCCCCGAGCTGAACCCGCCCGCCCGCATCCTCCTGGGCCCCGGGCCCTCCAACGTCCATCCGCGCGTCTATCAGGCGATGATGGCGCCGGTGCTGGGCCACCTCGACCCCGATTTCCTGCGCATCATGGACGAGACCAAGGAGCTGCTGCGGACTGTCTTTCGCACCCAGAACGAGGAGACCATCGCCGTCTCCGGCACCGGCAGCGCCGGCATGGAGGCGGCCGTCGCCAACCTCATCGAGCCGGGCGAGCGGGCGGTGGTCTGCATCAACGGCTACTTCGGCGAGCGCATCGCCGAGATCGCCTCCCGCTACGGGGCGGAGGTGATGCGAGTGGAGGCCGAATGGGGTCACATCATCGAGCCCGAGGCCGTGGAGGCGGCCCTGAAGGCCGCCGGCCGTACGAAGCTGGTGGCCATCGTCCACGCCGAGACCAGCACCGGCGTCTCCCAGCCCCTGGCCGACATCGTTCGCCTGGCCCACCAGCACGACGCCTTCCTCCTGGTGGACGCCGTCACCTCCCTGGCCGGCTGCCAGGTGGCGGTGGACGATTGGGGCATCGACGCTTGCTACAGCGCCTCCCAGAAGTGCCTCTCCTGCCCGCCGGGGCTGGCCCCTCTCACCCTCAGCCCTCAGGCCGGCGAGGCCGTGCGCAGCCGCGAGACCAAGGTGCGGAGCTGGTATCTGGACGTCACTCTGCTGGACAACTACTGGGGCGGCAAGCGCGCCTATCACCACACAGCGCCTATCACTATGGTCTACGCCCTGCGCGAGGGGCTGCGCCTGGCGGTGGAGGAGGGGCTGGAGGCGCGCATCGCTCGCCACCGCCGCCACGGCGAGGCGCTGTGGGCTGGCTTGGAGGCCATGGGGCTGGCCCTGCACGCCCCGGAGGGCCATCGCCTGCCCGTCCTCACCACGGTCCGCATCCCCGAGGGGATCGACGACCTGAAGCTGCGCCGCGCCCTTCTGTACGAGCACAGCATCGAGATCGGCGGCGGGCTGGGGCCGCTGGCCGGCAAGGTATGGCGCATCGGCCTGATGGGGCACTCGTCGTCGGCGGAGAACGTCCTGGCGGTGCTCGCCGCCCTGGAGCACGAGCTGGCGGGGCAGGGCTATCGGCTGGAGAAGGGCGCGGGCGTGGCCGCCGCTGACCGGGTGCTGGAGTCCTAGCAGCGTTCCATTGATTCATGCTGTTGGGCATGGAGGACTCGACCGCCCCGTTGCGCCAGAGGCGCATCCGCCTCAGGCGGAATTGATGCCACACCCTTATGGTCGTTAACCATTTATATTCACCTCTGCCGGTTGAAACCGGCAGCTTCGGCAATGCTGCGGACTTCAATTCGCACTAAACAACCCCGTAGGGGCCGACCTTCAGGTCGGCCCTGGGCGGAGCTGAAGCTCCGCCCCTACGGGTGGGATGTGAAGCTATTTAGTTAACGACCATCAGGGTGTGGTGTTGTCCACCAAAAGCATGAATAGGCGAGACGCTGTCGGAGTCCTGAGCCCATTGCCAAGTCCCACAAGAAGTGTTACTTTGAGTGGGCCATGCGTGCACATGTTGTCTTGCCCGATGACCTGGTAGGAGAGATGGACAGGATGGTCGGCAAGCGGGGGCGCAGCCGCTTTGTGGCCGAGGCCGTCCGAGAGAGGCTGCGCAAGGAGAAGCTCTTGAAGGCGATACATGACGGGGCAGGAGCTATCGACCTCAGCCGGCACCCGGAGTGGGCAACACCGGAGAAGGTAGTGGAGTGGGTCCGTGCCCTCCGCAGGATACCGTCATCCTACGAGAAGCGACGTGGCCGCGTATCTACTGGACACGAGCGCCCTGATTGATTGGTTGGGCGGCGTACCCTCCGTTCGCCAGTTGATGCATGCTTTGACTGACGAGGGGCACAGATTGGCTGTATGCTGCGTGAGCCTGGCCGAGCTGTACTCTGGACTGGCGGAGCATGAGCGTCCTGTAGTCGACCGTGTAATAGAGGCCATGGAATACTGGCACATCGGCCCTGACGCCGCGAAGCTGGCGGGTCACTATCGTTACGTGTATTCACGCCAGGGACTTCAGTTGTCAGCGCCGGACGCCCTGCTAGCGGCTCTGGCCATCGCTGAAGAAGCACATCTGGTCACGGGCAACGTCAAGGACTTCCCCATGCCTGAGCTGAAGCTGGAGCCCCTCCCGGCCTAGGCGGATGCCGCCAGGCTGCGCGACCCGGCCCGCTTGCGCTGGAGCCGGCCGGTCTTAGCGGCATAGAGGGCCTTGTCCGCCGTCCGGATGAGGCTATCGATGTCGCTGCCGTCGGCGGGGAAGGTGGCCGTTCCCGCGCTGACCGATATCGCGAACTGAGACGATGGCTTCCCAGGGGCGGTCCAGCCCGCCTGCCGCACCGTGTCCTGTAGGCGCTTGATCACGTTGGC
>JAUYDU010000128.1 GCA_030691665.1 Chloroflexota bacterium | reverse complement strand
CAGCGGGTGCGGGAGCGCGCCCTGGGGGCCCAGGTGCTGCGCAGCCTGACCCCCATGCAGCAGGTCATCGACATAGTCAATCAGGAGCTGATCGAAGTGCTGGGCGGCGGCCAGAGCCAGCTTCAGCGGGCGAAGCAGCCGCCGACCATCATCGTGCTGGTGGGCCTGAAGGGGTCGGGCAAGACCACCACCGCGGCCAAGCTCGGCCTGCACCTGCGGCAGGGCGGCGACCATCCCCTGCTGGTAGCGGCCGACCCCCAGCGAGTGGCGGCGGCGGAGCAGCTAGAGGCGCTGGGCAAGCAGCTCAACATCCCAGTCCACAGTGAGGACCGGGGGGCCCGGCCGCTCCAGATCTGCCAGCACGCCCTGGGAGAGGCACGCCGCCAGAACGCCACCACCGTGATCGTGGACACCGTGGGCTATCTCCAGATGGAGCAGGACGCGCTGGCGGAGGTGACCGAGCTGCGACGCCGCCTGTCGCCCACAGAGGTGCTGATGGTGGCCGATGCCATGACCGGGCAGGAGGCGGTGCGGGCCGCCGAGGAGTTCCACAAGGCGGTGGGGCTGACGGGCCTGATCCTGACCAAGCTGGACGGCGATGCCCGCGGCGGGGCTGCACTGTCGATCCGGGCCGTGACTGGCGTTCCGATCAAGTTCGTGGGCGTGGGGGAGAAGGCCGACGCTCTGGAGCCGTTCTTCCCCGAGCGGTTCGCCTCCCGCATCCTGGGCATGGGCGACATCCTCACCCTGATCGACAAGGCGAAGACGACGATCAGCGAAGAGGAGATCGAAGCGCTGGAAGCGCGGGCCAAGCGAGGCGCCATCACCCTGGAAGACTTCCTGGCGCAGTTTCAGCGGGTCAAGAAGATGGGGCCCCTCAGCCAGCTCATCGGCATGATTCCCGGTCTTTCCACCATCGCTGACCGGCTGGCCATCGAGAACCTGGACGACAGCTACTTCAAGAGGGCTGAGGCCATCGTCTACTCGATGACCATCCAGGAGCGGCGACATCCGGACATCATCGACGGCAGTCGCCGCCGTCGCATCGCCCGCGGCAGCGGCACCACCCCTACCGACGTCAATCACCTTCTCAAGCAGTATCGCGAGGCGAAGAAGATAATGCAGATGGTAGTGTCAGGCCGGGGGCCGCGAATTGCGCCAGGCCTACGCTGGCCCCTGTAGATGGGAGCGCCCCAATCCATTCGACAAACTCAGGACCAGCCTGATATCCTGTAGCGGAGGTGACCATTGCTAAAGATCCGTCTTTCCCGAGTGGGTAAGAAGAAGAGACCAGCCTACCGCATTGTGGTGGCAGATTCGCGGGCCCCTCGGGATGGGGCAAACGTCGAGATCATCGGCCACTATGACCCCTTGACAAACCCCGCCACAATCGTTATCAACGAGGAGAAGGCCCTGCATTGGCTGGAGCGCGGCGCTCAGCCCTCGGAAGCGGCCGCCAAGCTTCTGGCCAAGAAGGGCGTGATCGGCGAAGTCCAGGAGGGAATCACCCAGGCCGAGGCTGAAGCTGAGCCCGAGGTGGAGGCTGAGGCTGAGACTGAACCCGAAGCCGAGGCTAATCCGCCAGAGGCGGACGAGGTCGCGGCCGAGGCCGAGGGCGGAGACGAAGCATGAAGGATCTCATCGAATACATGGCGCGGGCCATCGTCGACTATCCGGATGAGGTGGTGGTGACGGAGGAGGAAGGGGAGGAGGGAGACCACATCGTCTATCGCCTGAGGGTGGCGGAGTCGGACATGGGGAAGGTGATAGGCAAGCAGGGGCGGATCGCTAATGCTATGCGCACCCTGCTGAAAGTGGCCGCCATCCGCAAAGGGACACGGGCGATCCTGGAGATCGGAGAGGGAACCGGCCGGCCTCGACCCCGGTCCGAACCCCAGCGCTGGGCTGAGGCTAGGCCGGAGGCGGAAGTCGAGGCCGAGCCCGAACCCGAGCGCTGGGCTGAGGCTAGGCCGGAGGCCGAAGTCGAGGCCGAGCCCGAACCAGAGCGCTGGGCTAAGGCTGAGCCCGAGGCCGAAGTCGAGGCTGAGCCCGAGGTGGAGGCTGAGACTGAGCCCGAGGCTTGGCCTGAGACTGAACGCGAGGATTGAGGGCGGTGCCAGGGCCGAGGGCGGTCCTGGAGATCGGATAGGCTGGCCCACCCCTTCGACAGGCTCAGGGCAGGCCCTTCGCCCGCCTGAGGCGGGGCAGGCCCCTGGCGGCAGGGATGCCGCCTCAGCCATCCGCCTCTGGCGGACGCCTTCGGCTGGAGGCTGATGCTCCTCCGGAGGCGGACCAGCCTCTGGCCGGGCCTCAGGCGCAGGCCCCAGTTTTCCCCATCGCTGGGCCCAGCCAGCCCGCCTTCGGCGGGCGCGGAAGCTAGCTCCTTCGCTCTGCTCAGGACAAGCTATGCCTCGCTCCCAGGAAGACCCTTCTCAGCCAGAGGCTGATGCAAGTCACGGCTATGTGGCCATCGGCCGCGTGGTCGGCCCCTGGAGCCTGAAGGGCGACTTGAAGGTAGTGCCCCTGACCGACTTTCCGGAGCGGTTCACGCCAGGTCGGAGCCTGTACGTGGAAGGCGCCCTCTACACAGTGGAACGATGCCGCTGGCACAAGGGCCGCGCCTACGTCAAGCTGTGCGGGATCGATAGCGCCACCGCCGCCGAGGCCCTGCGCCAGCGCCTGCTGGAGGTGCCAGAGGCGGAGCTGAAGCCCCTGAAGCAGGGAGAATACTATCAGTTCCAGATAGTGGGGCTGCAGGTGCGCAGCAGCGAGGGCCAGGCGCTGGGCAGGGTGACAGAGATCGTGAGCACCGGCAGCAACGACGTTTTCGTGGTACAGGGCGAGGGCGGCGAGTTGCTCATCCCGGCGGTGGACGATGTGGTCAAGGCGATAGACCTGGAAGCAGGCTGGATAGAGGTGGAGCTGGTGGAAGGCCTGCTGCCGCCTGCCAGGAAGGGGGGAGCAGGGTAGCTCGTTCATCTTTGGCGGGAGAGGTATTCACGACCGCCCCGTAAACGGGGCGGCATCGATAGGGGTTGATGCCACACCCTTATGGTCGTTAACTATTTAATGGCTCTCTGCGGGTTAAAATCCGCAGGGGAATCTGTTTTCTTGATGACCTTTAGGGTGTGGTCCTGCTCACCAAGAAGCATGAATCGACGAGACGCCATCCACAGGCCAGCCTTCCTTGACGGGGCCAGGGGGGCCTATCTATAATGACAGCGACAGGGGGCCCAGACGGGCGTAGCCCAGCATGGGGATATAGCTCAATTGGGAGAGCGCGGCGTTCGCATCGCCGAGGTTGGGGGTTCGAGCCCCCCTATCTCCACCAACACGAAGGAACAAGGGGTCAGGGGGCAACACTCCTGGCCCCTTCG
>JAUYDU010000077.1 GCA_030691665.1 Chloroflexota bacterium | reverse complement strand
ACAATCGCTTCCTCGCTTATGCCAGCCCTCCCATCCTCCCCGACCGGACGAAGGACGCTGACCAGGACATTCGCAATACGACCCAGCGGGTGGTGGACATCTTCGAGGAGTTCGTCCGGCGCTACCCCGATCAGTGGTACGTTTTTCGCGACATGTGGCCGGGCCAGGGGTAGGGACGAAGGGCGGGCGAGGGTCTGGTCTGCGGGCCCACGGCTCCCCCACTGGGGGCCGTGGGATTTTTGTAGCTGGGCCGCCAAATGAAAGAAGTTGATGGCAAAGAAGCGCTGCTGGTAGTGTTGGGGGCGATGACCCTGGCGACGCTTGTCTACGGCTCGGTGGTGGGAAACGTCTGGGCCCTGATGGTTGCCACCTACGTGGCGGCTGTACTCCTCATCGTCTGGTTGGGCGCTCGCCGGAGCAGCGGCCGCCGCTAGACGCCAGGCCTGCCGATTGGCCGGGCTCCCCCTTCCTCTTCGCTGACTCGCTCGCATCAGATGCCAACAAAGAACGGCCTACTGGGGCGCAACGCAGTTCGCCAAGCGGCAACAATCATTCATGCAAAAAAGATAACGATAGTGTAGGATATGCTCGCCATGGAGCCGCGCATCCAGTACGCTAAGACCGCCGACGGGGTCAGCATCGCCTTCTGGACGCTGGGGGAAGGCATGCCCGTTGTGCACCTGCCCCTTCTAGTCAGCCATATTCAGCTGGAGTGGCAGATCGCCGAGTGCCGCCGTTGGTATGAGCGTTTGGCGGAGAAGAGGAAGCTCGTCCGGTATGACTTCAGAGGCGGCGGCTTGTCGGAACGCAGCGTGACCGATTTCTCGGTTGACGCGCTGGTCCTGGACGTGGAGGCAGTGGTAGACCGCTTGGGCCTGGAGAAGTTCGCTTTGCTTGGGCTCCTGGCCTCAGGGCCGGCGGCCATCGCCTACGCGGCCCGTCACCCGGAGCGGGTATCGCACCTCCTCCTGTGGTGCACCTATGCGGCGGCGTCAGATTGGTCACGGTCGCCACAAGTTCAGGCGGTGCGCGCATTAATGGACAAGGATTGGGCGTTTTACACGGAGGCGATGGCTGCTTCCCTGCTTGGATGGTCGGCAGGCGAGCCAGCGCGCCGCTACGCAGCCCTAGTCCGGGACAGCGTCAGGCCGGAGTTTCTGCAGGCGGTGGCCATTCCCGCGATTAACAAGTTTGACGTTACGCCCTTCCTGCCGCACGTGAAGGTGCCGACCCTGGTGCTTCACCGCCGCCAGTATGGCTTGGATGTCGATGTCGCCAGGGGTCTTGCATCCCGGATACCGGACGCTCGACTGGCCCTTCTGGAAGGCGCGTCGGGAGCGCCGTATCTGGGCGACACGGAGGCGGTGCTGAGCGCCATCGACGAGTTCCTGGGCGAGGGCCAGGAGGCGGCGGCAGGGGCCGAGCGGCCTGCAGCAGGTGCGTTTCGCACCATCCTGTTCACGGACGTGGAAGGCTCGACGGCGCTGACCCAGCGGCTGGGCGACGCGAAGGCGCGGGAGGTGCTGCGGCAGCACGAGCGCATCGTGCGGGAGGCGCTGCGGGCCCTCGGCGGCTCCGAGGTGAAGACGATGGGGGATGGGTTCATGGCATCGGTCCCTTCGGCGACGCGGGCCCTGGAGTGCGCCATCGCCATGCAGCGGGCCTTCTCCGTAGGGGCGGGGCTTGCCCCGCCCGAGGGCGCAGCGAGCAGCGCCCCTACCGAGGCTATCCGTGTCCGCATCGGGCTGAACGCCGGGGAGCCGATAGCGGTGGAGGAGGACCTGTTCGGCACGGCGGTGATCCTCGCGGCGCGCATCGCGGCCCAGGCGGAGGGCGGGGAGATCCTCGTGGCGAACGTTGTCCGGGAGCTTGCTGCGGGTAAGGGCTTCCTCTTCGCCGACCGGGGCGAGACGGCGCTGCGCGGGTTCGAGGACCCGGTGCGCCTGTACGAGGTACGCTGGCGGGAGGAGGCGTGATGGAGCCCCGCATCCAGTACGCCAAAACCGCCGACGGGGTGAACATCGCTTTCTAGACGCTGGGGGAGGGGACGCCGCTTGTGGTCATGCCCGTGCTTGGGTACAGCCACATCCAACTGGAGTGGCAGCTCCCCGAGTGGCGCAACTGGTATGAGCGGCTGGCGGAGAAGAGGAAGGTCATCCGCTACGACGGCAGAGGCGGCGGGCTGTCGGACCGCAACGTGATCGATTTCTCACTGGACTCCCATGTTCGGGATCTGGAAGCAGTCGTAGATCGTCTGGGCTTGGAGAGGTTCGTGCTGTTCGGGATTCTTCACTCGGGGCCGGCGGCTATTGCCTACGCGGCCGACCACCCGAAGCGAGTATCGCACCTTATCCTGTGGTGCACCTATGCGCGGGCCTCAGACTACTATGAGGCTCCAGAGATTCCGGGGATGCTAGCACTCGTGGACAAGGACTGGCGTTTGTTCACCGAAATGGTAGCGAATATGGTACTGGGGTGGTCAGCTGGGGAGGAGACGCGCCAGTTCGCTGATTACATGCGGGAAACCATCACACCGGAGGTCATGCGGCACGCCTGGTCTGCCATCTTTGACTACGACGTTGCTACCATGCTTGAGGATGTGCAGTCGCCCACACTAGTACTTCACCGCCGTGGTATTCGCTGGCTGACTGCGGACATGGCAAAGGGTCTCGCCTCCCGTATACCACGGGCCAGTCTGAATCTAATGGAGGGAGCCTCGTCGTTGCCGTTCGAGGAGGATGTGCTTACGGCCATTCGGGACTTTCTAGGCGAAGGTGAGGAGACAGCGGCGGCTCCCGGCCTCACTGCGGACGACATCCGCACCATCCTGTTCACAGACGTGGAGGGCTCCACGGCCCTCACCCAGCGGCTCGGCGACGCGAAGGCCCGCGAGGTGCTCCGCGAGCACGAGCGCATCGTGCGGGAGGCGCTGCGGGCCCACGGCGGCTCCGAGGTGAAGACGATGGGCGACGGGTTCATGGCCTCGTTCCCGTCCGCGACCCGAGCCCTGGAGTGCGCCATCGCCATGCAGTAGGGGCGGGGCTTGCCCCGCCCGAGGGCGCAGCGAGCAGCGCCCCTACCGAGGCTATCCGCGTACGCATCGGCCTCAACGCCGGGGAGCCGATAGCGGAGGAGAAGGACCTGTTCGGGACGGCGGTGATCCTGGCGGCGCGCATCGCCGCCCAGGCGGAAGGCGGGGAGATCCTGGCCGCGAACGTTGTCAGGGAGCTTGCGGCCGGCAAGGGGTTCCTGTTCGCCGACCGGGGCGACATCGCGCTGCGAGGGTTCGAAGACCCGGTGCGGCTGTACGAGGTGCGGTGGCGGGAGGACGCCTGATGGAGCCCCGCATCCAGTACGCCCAAACCGCCGACGGGGTGAGCATCGCCTTCTGCGCCACGGGTGAAGGCACGCCCCTTCTGTGGGTGTCGCCTGTGGCGTTCTGTCACGTACAGCTCGATTGGCAAACGACCTTCTCCTATCTGTTTCAGCCGCTGGCAAGGAACCACCGATTCGTGTGGTTTGACTGGCCGGGCACGGGCCTCTCGGATCGCGATGCAATCGACTTTTCGATGGATGCGATGGTTCGCAGCATCGAGGCGGTCGTCTCGAAAACTGGCCTCGAAAAGTTCGCACTCACAGCAGGTACGAGTGCCGTACCTATCGCGGTGACCTACGCAACTGCCCGGCCCGAACGCGTCTCGCACCTCATCCTCATGGACGGCTGGGCGAAGTTTTCGGAGGTCGAACAGTCGGCGGTATGGCAGGCGGAGAAGGTGCTGCGGGTCAAGGACTGGGTCATCTATACCGAGACCTTCATGCGGGTGCTGTGGGGGATCCAGGACCAGGAATTCGCCCG
>JAUYDU010000187.1 GCA_030691665.1 Chloroflexota bacterium | reverse complement strand
ATGGTGTCGACAAAGCCGGAGGCGGGGGTAATGGCTACCAGGCCGGCCACCGCGCCGGCGGCGGCCCCCACCACGCTGGGCTTCTTGAGGAACCACCAGCTCATCGCCACCCAGGTCAGGGCTGCTGCCGCCGCCGCAGTGTTGGTCACCACAAAGGCGTTGGCAGCCAGGCCACCGGCCGCTACGGCGCTGCCAGCGTTGAAGCCGAACCAGCCGAACCACAGCAGAGCCGCCCCCAGCACGACGTAGGTGATGTCGTGGGGCTCCATGGGCTCCCGGCCAAAACCGAGACGTCGCCCGAAGAGCAGCGCCGCCACCAGAGCCGCCACGCCGGAGTTGATGTGGACGACGGTGCCGCCGGCGAAATCGAGGGAGCCCATCTCCCTTAGCCAGCCGCCATCGGCCCATACCCAGTGGGCCACCGGTGAGTAGACCAGGGTAGACCACAAGGCGATGAAGACGAGGAAGGTGCTGAACTTGGCCCTCTCGGCAAAGGCGCCGGTGATCAGGGCGGGGGTGATGATGGCGAACATCATCTGGAAGAGCATGAACGCCTGGTGGGGAACGGTGGCCGAGTAGGGGCCGGGCTCCTGACCGACGTCGGCGAGACCGAGCCAGTCGAGGCCGCCGATGAAGCCGCCGTGATCGGGGCCGAACGCCAGGCTATAGCCCCACAGCACCCAGATGACGCTGACCAGGGCGACGGCGATGAAGCTGTGCATGACGGTGCTGAGGACGTTCTTGTGCCTCACCAGGCCGCCGTAGAAGAAGGCCAGGCCCGGGGTCATCAGCATGACCATGGCTGATGAAATCAGCACCCAGGCGGTATCGCCCGTATCGATGGTAGACATCCCTAACCCCCTATGCCTGCTCGTCCCCCGCTGGGGGAACACAACGAGTCCTTGCTTGCAACGATACAGGGGGATTGTTACCGAGGCATTACACGGGGGTTAAACCTATGTTAACGGGGGGATCGATTAGAAAACTTCTATAGGTCAGGAACTGACGTGGAAACGGTAGCCGACGTTGCGGATGGTCTCGATGAAGGAGTGATGGCGGTCCTCGATCTTGCTGCGCAGGCGGCGGATGTGCACGTCGACCGTGCGAGCGCCGCCGTAGTAGTCGTAGCCCCAGACCTTGTTGAGCAGGGCCTCGCGGGTGAACACCTTGTTGGCGCTAGTGGCCAGGAAGCGCAACAGTTCGTACTCCTTGTAGGTCAGGTTGACCGGCCTGTCTGCCACGAAGACCTTATAGTTCGCCAGGTCGATGAGGAGGTGGCCGCAGCGCAGGACATCCTCCGATTGCACGGGCACTCGCCGCCGCAACGCCTGGCGAATGCGGGCGGCAAGCTCGGCGGCGCTGGCCGGCAGGAGGAGGAAGTCGTCGATGCCGAGAGGGAACTCGTAGTGAGGGAGCTGGCCCTGGTCGAGGAGGGCTATGACAGGCGGCGGTTCGCCTCCTTGGGCCTCTCGCCACAGGCGAGGCAGCGTCGGCTCCTCGCTGGGAGAGGTCAGGTCCACCACCAGGACGTCGGGTGGCTCCTCGTCCGCCAGGGTCGCCTCTGCCTCAGCGGGGGGGCAGACGGCGGTACGATAGCCCAGGGCCTCCAGCTCTCGGCTCAGGGCGTTGACGGTGTCGCTCCCGTGCCCGACGAACAGCACTCGTTGCAAAGAAGGCTCCCCCCTCGAAAGCTTTCGTTTGCGCTGGTTTGAGGCCAGTATAGCAAATCTCTTCCTGGACGCAACGAAGGTCTGCCGCCGGGTATCATCTCGCCGATTCATGACCTATTTCGTAGGTCGGGGCCCCAGCCCCGACCCGAGTTCGCGGCGATGGGCAGGGCAGGGGCCCTGCCCTACATCATGAACAAGCGGAACGCTACCTGCTGCCGTGCTATTATTTATGATAGGACGCCGCGAGGATGCAGATGGCTACAGACCCCAGGCCGCTTAGCGCGCAGCAGGCTCGAAAGCCGCCCTGGCTCAAGGTCCCCTTCCCCGGCGGGCCTCGTTATCTGCGCCTGAAGGGGGTACTGCGGGCGGCAGGCCTGCACACGGTTTGCGAGGAGGCCCGCTGCCCCAACATCGGCGAGTGCTTTGAGGCCGGCACTGCCACGTTCATGATCCTGGGCGACGTCTGCACCCGCGCCTGCGGCTTCTGTGCCGTCAGGAGCGGCCGCCCCGCTGGCCTGGACGACGAGGAACCGTCGCGGGTGGCCGCGGCGGTGGGCCGCCTGGGCCTGAAGCACGCAGTGATCACCTCCGTGACCCGCGACGACCTGCCCGACGGCGGCGCGGGCGTATTCGCCGATACCATCGGGGCGATTCGCCGCCGCTCGCCGGCCAGCGGCGTGGAGGTGCTCGTCCCCGATTTTGGGGGCGCGCCCCAGGCGCTGGCCGCGGTCGTGGCCGCCCGCCCCCACATCCTCAACCACAACCTGGAGACGGTGCCTCGCCTCTATCCCAGGGTGCGCCCGCGGGCCGTCTACCGGCGCTCGCTGGAGCTGCTGGGTCGCGCCAAGGCCCTCGATCGCGGCGTGCTGACCAAGAGCGGCCTGATGGTCGGCTTGGGGGAGAGTCGAGAGGAACTTCTGGAGGTGATGGCTGACCTGGCGGCGATTGGCTGCGACATCCTGACCGTGGGCCAGTATTTGCAGCCCACCCTCAGGCACCTTTCCGTGGCCCGCTACTATCATCCCGACGAGTTCCAGGAGCTGGCCGAGGCGGGGCGCCGCCTGGGGTTGCGCCAGGTGGAGGCAGGGCCGCTGGTGCGCAGCTCCTATCATGCTGAAAGACAAATCCAGAATAAGACTGGCGATTGTCGAATGGCAGCCCCTGGGGTAGACTGTGAAAGGATTCACTTGCCATGAAGGTCGCTGACAGGCCCCGCAGAGCGAAGGCAGACAACCCCGATCGAGGTCGGGGGCGGCGGCGGGCGGTAGAGCGCCCGTCCCCAGGCCGCGACGATCAGAAGAGCCCGCCAGAGGCGGGCCAGGACGAGCGGGGCTTCCTCTTCAAGGATCCCTATTGGGACGAAGTCTTCTGTTCTTACTACGATCCGACGTTGCGCACGTGCTGCGGCAGGTAGGAGGAGCATGTTGCCCACGCCGCCTGCCGCCAGCCGG
Source organism: Chloroflexota bacterium (assembly GCA_030691665.1). Classification (GTDB taxonomy): domain Bacteria; phylum Chloroflexota; class Dehalococcoidia; order SM23-28-2; family SM23-28-2; genus JAUYDU01. Next base: position 4,831 of record JAUYDU010000187.1, on the reverse strand, counting down.
ACCAAGCTGAACTAAGGAGGGCGGAATGGTTGGGATAGCATCCTACGGAGCCTACATACCTCTGTACCGCTTGTCACGGCAGGAGATGAGCCAGGCCTGGGGCATCCCCGGCATCCCGGGGGAACGGGCGGTGGCCAATGCCGACGAGGACAGCATCACCATGGGGGTGGCGGCTGGCCTGGAGTGCCTGGCAGGGGTGGACCCGGCCAGCGTCGACGCCCTCTACTTCGCCACCACCACCGCTCCCTACGCGGAAAAGCAGAGCGCCTCGGTCATTGCCGCTGCCCTGGACCTGCGCCCCGACATCTTCACCGCCGACTTCACCGATTCGTTGCGCTCGGCCACCGTGGCCCTGAGGGCAGCCCACGACGCCCTCGAGAGCGGGTCGGCCAAGAGCGTGCTGGTGGTGGCGGCGGACAATCGTCCGGCGGAGCCCGAGACGATGTGGGAGCAGATCCTGGGGGATGGCGCTGGCGCCGTCCTTCTGTCCAAAGATGGCGCAGCCACCGTGCGCGGCTTCCAGTCGGTCACCAGCGAGGTCATCGGCCCCTGGCGGCGGTCCGCCGACCGCTACGTCCGGGCCTTTGAGCCCAGGGTGGAGACGCAGTACGGCTACATGGCCAGCATGGTGACAGCCGCCAAGGCAGTGGCGGAGAAGGAGGGCGTCGGCCCCAAAGACATCGCCAAGGCCGTCCTCTCTGCTGGCGACCCTCGTAGCCACGGCACGCTCGCCCGCCAGTTGGGCCTGGAGATGCCCCAGCTTCAAGACACGGGCTTCCTGCTGCTGGGCAATACGGGTACGCCCCAGGTGTTGATGATGCTGGCCGCGGCTCTAGACACTGCCAAGGCGGGCGACCGCTTGTTGGTAGCCAACTACGGCGACGGTGCCGATGCCTTCCTGGTGGAGGTCAGCGATGGCTTCTCTGCTGTCCCAGGCAAGAGGACGCTTCAGACCTATCTTCTGACCAAGCGGATGCTCCCCAACTATAGCGCCTACGCTGGCTTTCGCCACCTCATGGAGCGGGAGCGGTACGTTCCCAAATCGTCGCCGGTCATCTACTGGCGCGACAGCAAGATGGAGCTTGCCCTCTACGGCGCCCGCTGCCGCAAGTGCGGCACCGTGCAGTACCCGCCGCCGCGGGTATGCGTGGAGTGCGCCACCAAGGATGAGCTAGACAGCGTGAAGCTGGCTCGCAAGGGCACGGTGTTTACCTTCACCCTGGATCACCTGGTGGGCGGCGCTTATCTGAATATACCCGTCCCCAGGGTTGTCGCGGACCTGGAAGGGGGCGGTCGCATCTTCTTGGAGATGACGGACTGCGACCCCACCGAGGTGAAGATCGGTATGCTGGTGGAGTTGACTCTGCGCTGCCTCCACGAGGGAGCGGCATTCCACAACTACTACTGGAAGTGCCAGCCAATAAGGGGAGGCTAGAGGTAGCGGAAGCCTTATGGCGTTCAACTATTTGAATTCACCTCTGCGGGATAAATCCCGCAGCTTCCCCAAAGCTGAGGGTTTCAACCCTCAGGGGTGGTTCATTTAGTCAAATGACCATCCGGCTTCCAGAAGAGTAGGGGCAGGGCTCGCCCCTGCCCGCGAGGGCGCCTGCGAGAGACGCCCCTACAGCCGCAGAAGGAGGAGACATGGGCGGGATCAGGGACAGAGTAGCCATTGTCGGCGTCGGTTGCACCAAGTTTGGCGAGATTTGGGAGAAGGACCAGGAAGACCTGCTGGTAGAGGCTGTCTACGAGGCCCTGGACGACGCCGGCCTCACGCCCCAGGACATCGAGGCGGGCTGGGTAGGGGTGATGTACCCCTTCACCGGCATGTCGGGGGCGACCCTGGTGGAGCCGATGAAGCTCTACGGCAAGCCGGTGACGCGGGTGGAGAACTTCTGCGCCTCGGGGATGGACGCCTTCCGCAACGCCTGCTTCGCCGTGGCCGCCGGCGTCTACGATATCGTCCTGGCCTGCGGCGTGGAGAAGCTCATGGACCAGGGCGCCAGCGGCCTCCCTATCGAGCCGCCGCACCCGGTGCTGGGCATCGCCAGCGCTCCGGGCCTGTTCGCCATGGCTGCGGCTCGCGCCTTCCACGAGTGGGGCTGGACCAAGGAGGACCTGGCGCGGGTGGCTATCAAGAACCACAAGAACGGGGCCGCCCACCCCAAGGCCCACTTCCGGCGGCCGGTGAGCATGGAGGACGTGCTGTCGGCACCGATGATCGCCTGGCCTTTGGGTCGCTTCGACTGCTGCGCGGTGTCCGATGGGGCGGCGGCCATCGTCATCACCAGGCCGGAGATCGCCAAGGACACCAAGCACAAGGATGACTACGTGGTGGTCAAGGCCAACGCCCTGGCCATCCACTCCAGTCAGCCCATGTACAGGCCAGCCTACGACTGGCTCGGCTTCCCGGCCACCCGCGATGCCGCTCGCATGGCCTATGACGAGGCCGGCATCAAGGATCCCCGCCAGGAGATCAGCTTCGCCGAGGTGCACGACTGCTTCACCAGCACGGAGCTGTTCAACCTGGGCGACCTGGGATTCTGTGAGCCAAAGGAGGCCAACGCTTTCGTCCGCGACGGCCTGGCCGACGTGGAGGGGGATATTCCCATCAATCCCAGCGGCGGCCTCAATTGCTTCGGCCACCCCATTGGCGCCACCGGCTGTCGCATGCTCTACGAGGTGACCAAGCAGCTCCAGGGACGGGCCGACGGGCATCAGGTGAAGGACCCCCGCCTGGGGCTGGCCCACAACCTGGGCGGGCCGGGCTCGGTCTGCTCGGTGACCATCCTGGGGATGCGAGACTAGCTCTGCGGCGGGCCAACGCTCGGAGGGAAGAGGGCTCCCCGATACCGTCGGGCAGCCCTTCTGTTGTGGCGCTCTCCCGCAGGCTTGCCGAACACCCCAGGGATTGTCCGCCTTGAAATCTGTCATCGGATTTGGAACGGATAACGGGGAATGCCATCTGTTTATCCGTTTCCCATCCGTTGACAGATCGGAAGCGGCGGGTTTCAGCCCGCAGACAGCGATCAATTGCCTTGCGTTCTGCCTCTTCCGCTGGATAGAATTGGGCCTACGTAGCGCGGCGCCCAAGGCGCCCTATATTATCCTCATCACAGGCCGGACGCGGCGGTTCGACAGGCTCACCGTGAGCGGAGGGCAACATGAAAGTCGAGGCGGGTCTGCCCATCGGCCTGAGCGGGGTGGCCGCTGCCGCCAGGGAGGCGGAGGAGCTCGGCTACGACGGCGTCCTCTCCTTCGAGGCGGGGCACGACCCCTTCCTGCCCCTGGCCCTGGCCGCCGCCAGCACGGAGCGGGTCAGCCTGGGCTCGGCGGTGGCCATCGCCTTTCCCCGCAGCCCGATGACGGTGGCCCAGATGGCCTGGGACATCCAGGCCCTGTCGCGGGGGCGCCTTCTCCTGGGCCTGGGCACCCAGGTGAAGGGCCACAACGAGCGCCGCTACAGCACCCCCTGGACGGGGCCAGCCGGGCCGCGCCTGCGGGAGTACATCCTGGTGCTGCGGGCTATCTGGGACTCCTGGCAGAACAAGACCCCCGCCAACTTCCGGGGCAAGCACTACACCTACACCCTGATGACCCCCTTCTTCGACCCCGGCCCCATCGACCATCCCGACATCGCCGTCTACATCTCGGCGGTGAACCCCTACATGTGTCGACTGGCGGGCGAGCTGTGCGACGGCGTGCGCCTGCACGGCTTCTGCACCCCCAAGTACCTCAAGGAGGTGGTCTTGCCCAACATCGAGGCGGGGGCCAAGAAGGCGGGGCGTTCCCTCAAGGACGTCGACATCACCGGCGGCGGCTTCGTGATCACCGGCGAGACGGAGGAAGATATCGCCAGGCAGAAGCAGGCCGTGCGCACCCAGGTCGCCTTCTACGGCTCCACCCGCACCTACAAGGGCGTGCTGGACATCCACGGCTGGGGCGATACTTGTCTCAAGCTGCATCGCCTGGCGGCTGAGGGCCGCTGGCTGGAGATGGGGCGGGAGATCACGGACGAGATGCTGGAGCAGTTCGCCATCATGGCCACCTACGACCAGGTGGCGGCCAGGATCAAGGAGCGCTGGGGCGGCATCGTCGGTCGCACCGGGTTCTTCATGCCCATCCGCCACCAGGGCGATAGGGAGCGGCTGAAGGAGATCATCCGCCAGATCCAGGCGATATAGGGATGATGGGAGGGTCGCCTCGGTGTGGGGCGCCCCGGATCTTGCCGCCGACAGAACATGGAAAAACCCCCGCGTTTTTTGGCCAAAATGGGTTGTAGAAATTCCCGATGTGTGCTATAGAGGGGAGTAGTATTCAAGGGAGGAGTGTAACCATGTTAGCAAAAAGGCTCAAGCTAGGCCTATACCTGGCTGCCCTGGTGGCAGCCCTGGCGGTGCTCGCGGTCGCCTGCGAGGAGGAGGAGGGGCCGGCGGTCACCGGGACGCCCACGGCCGCGGCCGGCCAGCGCATCCAGGGCGGCACGCTGACCGTCGCCAGCTTCGAGTTCGCTTCCCTGGACCCCCACTTCTCTAGCTTCGCCCAGGACATCTCCCTGCACCGCATGCTCTGGCGCGGCCTGTACGCCCTGGACAAGGACAACAAGCCGCAGCCGTCCATGGCCGCCGAACTGCCGCAGATTTCGGCCGACGGCACGACATACACCATCAAGCTGAGGAACGGCCTCAAGTGGTCGGACGGCCAGCCGCTGACGGCTGCCGACTTCGAGTTCGGCATCAAGCGGACCTGCAACCCCGTTATCGCCGGCGAGTACGAGTACATCATCGACGCCAGCGTCGTGGGCTGCGCCGCCCACTACAGCAACAAGGCG
>JAUYDU010000483.1 GCA_030691665.1 Chloroflexota bacterium | reverse complement strand
ACTCGCGCCGCCTCCATGCCGGCGATGCCGCCGCCGATGACCATCACCCGTTTCTTCAGGCGGGCGGGGGTTATCTCCGTCTCTTTCTCCCGCCCGACGCTGGGGTTGATGGCGCAGGTGATGGGCTGGGCATTGGTGATGCGTCCCCAGCAGCCCTCGTTGCAGGCGATGCAGCGACGGATCTCGTCCAGCCGCCCCTGGCGGGCCTTGTTGGGCAGCTCGGGGTCGCAGATGTTGGCCCTGGTCATGCCCACGATGTCAGCCTGGTTGTTGGCCAGGATCTCCTCGGCCATCACGGGGTCGTTGATGCGGCCGATGCAGAAGACGGGCAGGTCGGTGACCTGTTTGATGGCCGCTGCCAGATAGACGAAGCGGCCGGGTGGGATGTACATGGGGGCGATGGTGGCCCCCAGCATGCCGATGAGGCTAACGTTGACGTAGTCCAGCTTGCCGGAGGCGGTGAGCTTGGGCACGATGCGCTTCATGTCCTCGATGGTGAGGCCGCCGGGCTCGAACTGGTCGCCGCTGATGCGGATTCCTACCGTGAAATCGGGGCCCGCGGCGGCACGCACGGCGTCGATGACCTCGTGGGCGAAGCGCAGGCGGTTCTCCTCGTCGCCGCCGTAGCCGTCGAGGCGCCGGTTGCTGGTGGGGGATATGAACTGCTCGATGAGGTAGCCGTGAGCGGCGTGGATCTCCACCCCATCCAGGCCGGCCTCCCGCATACGGCGGGCACAATCGCCGAAGGAGTGCACGATCTCCTCGATCTCTTCGCCGGTCATCTCGTGGGGCGTCTCCATGTACAGGGGGCTGGCGATGGGGGAGGGGGCCCAGGCCGCCTGGCCGTCGTAGGCGCTGCTGGTGCTGCGGCCGGGATGCCAGAGCTGGGCAACGATCTTGGCGCCGTATTCGTGGACGCCGTCCACTACCTTGCGGAAGGGGGCGATGCAGTCGTCTTTCCAGGCGTGGATGAGCATGGGCGCGGTGGCCGCCGAGGGGTGCACCGGCTGGACCTCGGTGCAGATGAGGCCGATGCCGCCCTTGGACTTGGAGGCCCAGTAGTACAGGTGGCGCTCCGAGGGCAGGCCATCCTCGCCGTAGCCGGTGGCGTGGGCGGTGCTGAGGATGCGGTTGCGCACGGTAAAGGAGCCGATCTTGAGGGGGGTGAACAGGTGCTTGAACTGCACCGTCTCCGGCTGAGGCGGGCTGGTTGCCATCGCTGCCTCCTTGAGTCCCGTAAGGCTGATCTCTGCGGGTTGAAACCCGCAGCTTACGTCCAAGCCGCGGATTTCAATCCGCGGGAGAAGCCATCTTCCTGACGGCCACTGGGTCTACGGGTACCTCCCGCTAGTCCAGCTTGGCCACATCCACGTGGATGGCCCGGTCGCTGGGTGCCGGCTGCCACTGGAGGGGCCAGTAGCGCAGGTGGCCGTAGCCGCCGGCCAGGTGGAGCCACTTGATCATACCGGGCTCGGTGTCCATGGGGCCCCGCCACTCTCGGAACTGATAGGGCTCCCAGCCGTTGTAGACGATGACCTGCCCCGGCCGCACCGAGGGCGAGAGCTTGACGGGGACGATGAACGAGCCCATGTCGTTGTGCACGCGCACCTCCTCCTCGTCCTTTATACCCCTGTGCAGGGCATCGTCGGGGTTCATCACCATGTGCGGCCGGCCGCGGTGGGTTTCCTGCATGAGCTTGTTGACGATGTTCATGGAGTGGATGCTCCAGCGGTTGTGGCCGCTGGTCATCTGGAAGGGATAGTCGCCGCCCATCTTGGGCGTCTCCTTATGCACCGGCAGTTCCTCGCCCGCCTCCAGGAACCACTCGTGGTCGATGTAGAACTGGGCGCGGCGGGTGAGGGTGGGATAGGGCAGCTTGTCCTCCACGTGCCAGCGGAAGGCGGCGTGGGTCTCGTCGGGCCTGAGGGGGGCGGCCTGGTTGAGGGCGATGGCCGAGATGCCCCAGTCGATGAAGCGGACGTAGCCTTTCTCGCGCAGGGTATCCATGTTGGTGCCCTCGGGGAGGGCGCCGGTGATCACGCTATCCGCCACCCACTCCTCGGCGACATCCTCGGGCTTGACGAACTTGCCCCCCATGGTGAGGGCATCGTAGATGGTGTCCAGGCGACGGGGGTTTCCCTGGTTGTCGGTGTACTCCAGGAAGCCGCGGGCTTTGCCCCGCTCTTCGATCTTCTGGGCCAGCAGGCGCACGATCTCCCACTCGGGCTTGGCCTCTCCCGGCGGCTCGACGGCTTGGTCGGAGAAGGTGAGGTTGAGCAGGTGAGGGGTGGGGATGTGGAAGGTGAGCTTCTCGTAGTGTTGGGCCACCGGCAGGAAGATGTCCGACGACATGCCAGTGGTCTGCATGCGCCAGTCGATGGTGACGATCATCTTGCACTGGGGCCAGAGGTGCTTGAGGAGCTGGGTGCCGCCGCCGCGGGTGCGGCGCAAGGTGTTGCCGCCGCACTCGATATAGACGCGCGGCGGTGTGTCGGGGCCGGGCCGGGCCACGCCCTGCCACCAGCCCTTGTCCAGGGCCTCCTTCATGTAGTCGTCGAAGGGGCGAACCATGG
>JAUYDU010000475.1 GCA_030691665.1 Chloroflexota bacterium | reverse complement strand
GGCCCACACGAATCGAACCGGCAGGCAAGTTGGGGCAGCTCTCGGGGCGGCGCCACGGGGTAGAGCCAGTAGACGATGAGGGCGATGCCGCCGGACACCTGCAGGAGGTCGCGCATTGCCGTGTACTTGCGCCGGTGGTTGAAGTAAAGCCTGATGCCGAAGGCGATGATCAGGGGAAAGTGGAGCCAGAAGTAGACGACATTTGCCGCCTGGACCAAGAACAGCTTATCGATGATCCATTCCTGCATATCGGGCTCCCAGAAGAAGCCGAGCTTTCTCTGGACGCCAATGATGTCTAGAGCGTTGAAGTAGGCGGTCTCAGGCCGGTCGATGACCGCACCGCGCACGGCGAAGTAGAGGAGGAAGGCCAAGCCCACCAGGGAGGCCTCCAGGAGGTCGCGGCGGCCGAAGGGTCGCATGAGCCGCCGCCACAGGGCGGCAACGCCCTCCATGCTAGCCCGATGCCTCCTGATCCACGGCGCGCCTATTATCGCCCCGCAGGCTGCTATGCCCCAGAAGAGCGGGCCAGATGGCGGAAGATGCGATCGGGGAGGAGCAGTCGCCACAGGCGGTGGCCGCGGTGCTGAAGGAGAAGGGCCAGGCCCAGGCCGATGAGGGCCACCACCGTGCCAGCGAGAACGTCGAGGATGAAATGGTTGCCGGTGACCACCACGGCCAGGAGCATGGCCGCGGGCATGATCACGCCGAAGGCCTTGCCTAGGAAATGCCTGGCGGTCCAAAACACGCCAATGCCCAGGAGCAGGTTCCAGCCGAAGTGAAGGCTGGGCATGGCTGCATAGCGGTTGACGAAAGCCGCTGGCTGCATGTCGTAGTTAACCTTGGAGAAGGCCCACATGGTGTCCACGACCTGGTCGCTGAGGGGCCAGGGCAGGAGGCGAGGCGGCGCCGTGGGCAGGAGGTTGAAGATGATCAGGCCGATACCGCCGGAGATGAGGAAGGCGTTGCGCAGGACGACGTAGCGCTGGCGATGGAAGAAGAAAAGCCAGAGTCCTATGCCAACGATGATGGGGAAATGGGCGTAGACATAGATGTTGTTGAACAGATGCACCAAGAGGTTGCTGGACATGACCCAGGCCTGCATCTGCGCCTCCCAGAAGAAGCCCAGGCGCTGCTCTAGCTCGACGATGCGGATAGCTCGGGAGGTGGCCTCTACGGTGCGCTCGGCGACGACGCCGCGCACCATGTAGTAGAAGACGAAGGCTACGGCTATGAGGAAGAGTTCGACCAGGCCGATCTTGTTGATGAAGCGAACCGTTCGACCGATCGCCGGAGCTAGACGCTCAGCCACGATTCACGCCCCCTACCAGGTCTGCCCACGGGGAGAGGCAGGTTCTCGCCGCCAACCCTATTAAAACACTCCCGCCAAAATTTAGCAACTGCTAGCATTGGCCGAACAAAGGCGGGCCATTGCCGCCCAAATCCTGTTTCGATATGATGCCCATGCGGCTGGACGAGGCGTCGGGCATAGCCGCCTAGGGAGCGAGCTTCATGGAGATCAAGGTAGAAGTCGGCGATATCCAACAGCACCCGGCCAAGGCCATCGTGGTCAACCTGTTCGAAGGGGTGAAGAAGCCGGGCGGGGCCGCCGCCGCCGTGGACAAGGCGCTGGCTGGCGCCATCAGCCAGCTCATCGAGGAGGGGGAGATCAAGGGCAAGTTCAATGAGCTGACTCTCATCCACACCCTGGGCCGTCTCCCCTCCCCGCGGGTGCTGGTGGTGGGGCTGGGCAAGCAAGCGGAGTTCAAGCTGGACAAGGTGCGCGACCTCAGCGCCAGCGCCCTGCGCTACCTGCGGCGGGTGGGGGCCAAGACGGTGGCCAGCGTGGTTCACGGGGCGGGCGTGGGCGGGCTGGAGCCCCAGCAATGCGCCCAGGCCATCGCCGAGGGGGCGGTGATGGGCCTGTACCGCTTCACCAGGCACAAGAAGAAGGAAGAGGAGGAGCGGGAGATCGAGGAGCTGACGCTGGTGGAGCTGGATGCGGCTGGAGCCGCTGCCCTGCGCCAGGGGGTGGCGAAGGGGCGCATCCTGGCGGAGGCAGCCAACCGCGCCCGCGATATGGCGAACGAGCCCGCCAACTACCTCACTCCCACCATGATGGCGGAGCAGGCCGAGGTTATCGCCGAGGAGGTGGGCCTGGAGTGCGAGGTGCTGGCGCGGGAGCAGATGGAGGAGTTGGGGATGGGCGCCCTGCTGGGGGTGGCCCAGGGCAGCAGCCAGCCGCCGAAGATGATCGTGCTACGCTATCGGGGCGACCGCCGCCGCAAGGGGACGGTGGGGCTGCTGGGCAAGGGCATCACCTTCGATTCCGGCGGCATCTCGATCAAGCCCTCGGCGGGCATGCAGGAGATGAAGGGCGACATGTCGGGCGGGGCAGCGGTGATCTGCGCCATGTGGGCGCTGGGCAGGCTGAAGCCCCGGATCAACGTCACGGCGGTGGTGCCGGCCACGGAGAACATGCCCTCGGGCTCGGCCACCAAGCCGGGCGACGTATTGCGGGCGATGAGCGGCAAGAGCATCGAGGTGATCAACACCGACGCCGAGGGGCGACTGATCCTGGCCGACGCCATCGCCTACGCCCGCCAGCAGGGCCTGTCGCCGATCGTGGACGTGGCCACCCTCACCGGGGCGATGGTCATCGCCATCGGCAAGGCAGCCACCGGCTGCATGAGCAACAACCAGGAGCTGTGCCAGAAGGTGATAGCGGCGGGCGAGGCGGCCGGGGAGAAGATCTGGCAGTTCCCCCTGTACGAGGAGTACAAGGAGCATCTGAAGAGCGACGTGGCCGACCTGAAGAACGTGGGCCCACGCGAGGGCGGGGCGATCAGCGCCGCTCTGTTCCTGGCGGAGTTCGTGGAGGATACCCCCTGGGTGCACCTGGACATGGCCCCCACCGACAACGCGGACAAGGAGAAGGGCGTCTGGGTGAAGGGAGCGACGGGCATCCCCACGCGGACCCTGGTGAACCTGGTGCTGGGGCTGGCCCAGGAGAAGCCGCCAGCGCGCCGGCGGAGCCAGCAGGGCGGGACGCCGGGCCATGGAAGAGCCGCGGCGTCATAGGCCCCCCCACGCTGGAGAGCGCCTCACCCGCGACGATGTGCTGCGCCTGATAGAGGAGCACGGCGGGCCCGAGGACCTGGACCTCCGCCAGGCCGACCTGCGACAAGCCGACCTCCGCGACTTAGACCTTCATGGCGCCCGGCTCCCGCGCGCCAACCTCCAAGAAGCCAACCTCGGCGGGGCCAACGTCCAGGAAGCCAACCTCGGCGGGGCCAACCTCCGGGAAGCCAACCTCTGCGCGGCCAACCTCCAGGGAGCCAACCTGGGCGGGGCCAACCTCCAGGGGGCATCCCTCGTCCAGGCTGACCTCCAGGGCGCTGTCCTCTTCTGGGCCGACCTCCAGCAAGCCGACCTCCGCCTCGCCAACCTCTGCCGGGCGGATCTCTCCTGGTCCAAGCTGCAGGGCGCCAATCTGGAGGGCGCCAACTGGGGAGACTACAAGCTGGGCGAGGAGAGCGCGGGCGACTTTGGCCCAGCAGCTTCCGCCTACAGGGCCCTGAAGCAGCGGCATACCGAGCTCGGCATGTACGACATCGCCGGGGAGTTCCACTACCGCGAGATGGAGGCCCGCCGCAAGCAGGCCCGGAGGGAACGCCGTCTGCCCTACGCCCTGACGCTGAACGCCCTGCGGTTCCTCTACGGCTACGGCGAGCGGCCGGAGCGGGTCATCGGCTGGGCGGCGGCCATCGTCTTCGGACTGGCCCTTGCCTATTGGCGCTTGGGGATGGTGGCCGGCGGCTTCCTGGACGCCCTCTACTACAGCGCCGTGTCCTTCCCAGCCCTCGGCTACGGCGCCTGGGCGCCCGAGCCCCAGGGCTGGGCGGGCCGCTTCCTGGGCGTCGGCGAGTCGTTCATCGGCGTGTTCATGATGGCCCTCTTCCTGGTCACCTTCACCCGCAAGATGACCCGCTAGGGCGCGGCCAGCTCAGCCCGCCTCTGGCCGCGGTCACCGCAATCTTCAGGTTTTGCCACGTCCACCCCTTGACAAGATTCCGAAGGCATGAAATAATCATGGTGCATAGTCTTGATACGGTTAATCGCATCATTTTGGAACGGATGATAACATGTTTCAGCCGAAATATCGCAAGACTCAAGTGCTAGGGGCCGGCGTTGAGGCCATTGATCGAACCAAGTGGCTCATCGAGAACATGCTGATCATGCCCAAGTACCAGCTTTGGATTAAGCGCCAAACAACAGTCAGACGTGCTTCTGCCACCACCGGAATCGAGGGCGCTTCGCTGGACGAGGCTGCGGTCGGCGAACTAATCAAGAGTCAGCGTGGAAAACTGAGCACGGAAGAGATCGACAACCTGAACGCTGTCGAGGCGTATGACTTTGTAGACTACCTCAGTGACCAGCCGGACCTTCCTATTGATGAAGGAGTGATCCGACAAATCAACCGCCTATTCAAGAAGGGGGCTCCTGACGCCAAAGACCCAGGCAAATATCGTAACGGTGAGAATAGAGTAGGCGAGTTCGTCCCTCCGAACCAAGGCGATGTTCCCACATTGATGCGAGATTTCGCGCTGTGGATTCAGGCTGACACCGAGACGCATCCAATCTTGAAGGCGGGGCTAGCGCATATCCATCTAGTAGCGATTCACCCCTTCTGGGACGGAAACGGCAGAACTGCGAGAGCACTGGCCGTCCTCATTCTGCAAACGTCTGAATACGGCTTCAGAAAGCTTCTGTCTCCAGAGAGCTTGTACTATCAGTTTCGTGACCGTTACTTCACGGCGATTGAGACCACGCTCGGCAAGGAGTTCGGAGGCAGCTACGATGCCACTCCCTGGCTTGAGTTCTTTGTCCAATCTTTGAATGTACACAGTCGACACCTCGCGGACGGCCTGACGGACTGGCGGCGGGTCATGGATGAGGTTCATGAGGAAGCTCGGGAAGACGGGCTAATTGAGCGGCAAACAGATGGGGTCATCTACGCTGGGAGGATGGGGGAAATCACCAGGAGAGACTACATGGAAATTGCGTCGGTCTCGGCGGTTACTGCCTCGCGTGACCTTCGAAAGCTAGTAGAGGAGGAGTACTTGATTCCCATCGGAAGGGGACGAGGACGGAAATACAGGTACAACGCTGAAGGCCGGGAGAAGGCGGAGCCACCGCCGGAACAACTCAAGATGCCACTTGCGGAAGGTGAGTGACCCAATCGGCTAGCGCCAGCCAATGTCTACGCGGGCGCACATCTTCGCTCTACCGCTTCCCCGCGCTGTAGTCGCCGAAGGGGCCGTCGCGGGCGTCGATAGCGGCCCGAATGCCCTTCTCGTCGATGAGGCGGCGCCAGGCCAGGCCCTCAGGGGTGTGGCGCATCAGGCCGTCGAGGATGGAGCCCAGGAGCTGGGTGGTGCGCAGGCCCATGTTCTCGTAGGCCTGGTTGACCAGGAGCTTCATGGCGGCGAGCTGGGAGACGGGGATAAGGGCCATGCGCTGGGCGAGGGATTCGACTTCTTCTTCCAGCCGTTCGGCGGGGACAGCCTTGTAGATGAGGCCGATGCGCTCGGCGGTCCTGCCGTCCACCGGGTCGCCCGTGAGGAGCAGGCGCTTGGCCCACTCCGCGCTCAGCCGGTAGGCCCACATGGCGGTGAGGGGCGAGCCCCAGACGCGGGCCGGCGCATAGCCGATCTGAGCGTCCTCGGCGGCGATGATGATGTCGCTGCACAGCACCAGGTCGGTGCCGCCGGCCACGCACCAGCCGTGCACCTGGGCGATGGTGGGCTTGCGGCTGTACCAGAGGCTCATGAACTTGGCGGCGAAGCGGGTGGTCATGGCGAAGTCCAGGGTGGGGTCCCAGCTCTCCAGAGGCGGGCCGGTGAAGAAGCCTGGCGATAGGTCGAAGCCGGCGCAGAAGGCGCGACCGGCTCCCTTGAGGATGATGACCCGCACCTCGGGGTCGGCGTTGGCCTCGGCCACCGCCTGCTCCAGCTCATCGGGGAGGCCGGCGCTGATAGCGTTGAGCCTGTGGGGCCGATTGAGGATTATGCGGGCGATCTTCCCCGTCTTCTCGTAGAGAAGGTCCTGGTAGGCCATGGTCAGCTTTCTCCCCGGTCGAGAATCGACTTGGCAGGTAGCCCCGGGCGAGGAGCTGCGCTAGGGGCCGAACAGCCAGACGACCTGGCCGTTGGTAACCAGCATCAATATGGGGGTGAACCGATCCAGTTGAGTGAGGGTGCTGATATCCGGCCGGCCGGGCACGAACTGCCGCCACCTCCCATCGAGGGCAAGGCTGTACATCACGGCGAAGTGGCCGTCGATGGTGGCTGTGGCCTGGCCGGTCTCCTTGGTCTCCCCAGTATAGCAGACGCCGTTCCAACCCTCCTCCAGGGAGATGGCATCGAGGGGCGTAGCCGGCGACGGCTGCTGCCAGAGGGTATTCCGAGACACGAGGATGAAGAGATGGCTGTAGGGGTCTAGCGAGGTCATGGTGTTGAGCTCCGGCCGATCGGCGAACCAGCGGCCATAGGTCCCATCGGGGCGCAGACGGTAGATCGCCTGCACGCGGTCGAGAATGGGAGCGAGGGCATCCTGGACGGGCTGAGCGGCGCCAACGTAGCAGGCGTCGTTCCAACCTTCCACCAGATCGAGGTCTGGAGGGACCGCGGTCGGCGTCGGGACAGGGGTGCTGGTGGGCTCGGGAGTAGGGGTGCCGGTGGGCTCAGGAGTAGGAGTGCCGGTGGGCTCGGGAGTAGGAGTGGGAGTGGGAGAGACCTCGCACGCATCGCCCAGGCCGTCCCCATCGGTGTCCGTCTGGTCGGCATTGGGAACCAGAGGACAGTTGTCAGCGGCGTCCGTCACCGTGTCGTTATCGTCGTCATCGTCGCAAGCATCACCTAAGGCATCCCCGGGAGGATCCTCGTCGACGCGCGTATCGCCATCGTTATCAATGCCATCTATGGCGTCTTCGCCCTCCCGCCCGTCGCCGTCGTCGTCCCAGGCGTCTGTGTTGCTCTGCTCGGGGTTGGCGACCAGAGGGCAGTTGTCGACCCGGTCGTCGATTAGGTCGCCGTCCTCATCTTCGCAGGACCCAACCACCGCAACTTCGGCGTCGGAAACGGACCCCACGCTGATAGTTGTGGGAAGCGGGACGCCCCACAGCGTTGGATTCTGGGGACTCACCCGGCTGCTGCCGGTCCCGACCGCCGCCAGCGTAAGTCTGGCCAATACGCCCGAACCGCTATCGGCCGCAGCAGCCTCGCCGACGTCGGCAGCCGTAACATCGTAGTAACCGCCGCCCCAGCCGCCGGCTAGGCCCGGGTCCCCCAGCGACCTGTCCCGTACGTCGCTGCCTGCATTGGCCGCCTGAAACATCTGCACGTCCTGCCCGTTAATCCTAAGGACGGAGGGGTCGTAATTTAGGGTCACCGACCAGACCAACAGATCCGTAACATCTTGGATGAAGATATCCATGAAGAAGGTCTCGCCGCAGGCAACCGTTCGGGAGGCCTCAATGGCCCCTAGAGACGTCGCCGAGTTCCCGGCCGAGTCGGCGTCCACGCCCAGGGTCACGGTGGAGGCTGCCAGGGTGGTCCCCTTCCCGCCGTCAACCATCCAGACCCCCAACGCTGCCACCGCCAGCAGGCTGGCGGTGAGGGCGACACCAAGCAGAATTCGCTTCACGTAGGCCTCTCCTTCGACAAGCTCAGGATGTATCTTTCAGCAGCTCAGCCACGCGGTCGAGGATGCGCTGAGCTACCTCATACTTGGTCATGAGGGGCAGGCGCTCTTCTCCGCCCGCCCGGTCGAGGATGACCACGCGGTTGGTGTCAGCCCCAAAGCCGGCTTCCGGGTCAGTAACGTCGTTGGCCACAATGAGGTCGAGTCCCTTGCTCTCCAGCTTCTGACGGGCGTTGGCTACCAACTCCTGGCTCTCGGCGGCGAAGCCCACCCTAACGAAGCCGCTGCCAGCCTGGGCCAGGATGTCCGGCGTGGGCGTGAGCTCCAGGGTGAGGGCCTGGCTGCGCCGCTTGATCTTGTGGTCGGCGGTGGCCGCCGGCTGGTAGTCAGCGACGGCGGCCGCCAT
>JAUYDU010000431.1 GCA_030691665.1 Chloroflexota bacterium | reverse complement strand
CGGGGTTTTGCAGACCCCTGCCTTAACCTCTTGGCCACGTCGCCCTGGAGCGGAAGACGGGATTCGAACCCGCGACCCCCTCCTTGGCAATTAGCGCCCGCTGTGCGACCTGCCTTCCTACCTGGCACAGCGGACTTGCTGATGCCAGCTGCCAACAATTAGGGGGTCATCAGCCTCCCTAATTAGGTGGTCGGCTCCTGTCCGCTCGCCTCTATGATACCAAGGAAGAGGTGGCTTGCAAAGTAGCTCACACCGGGCGTCACCCCTTTTGTTCAGTAGCTTGCATGCAAGAGCGGAAGGGAAATCGGGAACGCGCCTCCTCCTGGCGGCGCCCGGCCGAATGCGAACGGGCGCACCTAGATGAGGCTAGGGGCAGGAAAGGCTTTGCTGAAGCGAGGCCCTCGATCTCCAGGGCCTCCTTTCCTTGTCAATGCCCCGGTGCCCCTCGGGGGTCCTTTGGGCCGGCCAGCGAATGTTAGTGGACGCATCGTTAGGCTGGGCGGGTGGCTGACGGCGCTTCGGCGCTCTTGAGGCATCCTGGGCTTTCCGACGGTCGCTCCACAGTTATCGCGCCAGCGCCGGACGTCTGCACGGTGCATCCACCTGTCGACGGGGCTGGCAGGATCGCTCGTTACGCGAAGCCGGTGTATAATCCGCCCCAGTAAGCCGAAGCCACCCCCTATTCAGATATCTTGGTGAAGTAAAGCGATGACTACTCACGAGACCGAGCGGGAGATCTACAATCTGGGACGCGACCTGATTGAAGTGATGGACCGCCATCGCCCCCACCTCTGGGAAGGCGAGTGGTGGTACGAGCAACTCGTCCGTCGTGCGGTGTCCGACGAAGCGCTCAAGACGCAACTCTTGCGCTTCGTCGACGTATTTCCCATGCTCCAGGACGAGGAGGCGGTAGCCAGCCACTTCCGGGACTACTTCGGCGGCGACGACCTCGGCCTGCTGCCCCGGCGCCTCAGCACTGCCCTCACCTCAAGCGGACTGGCCCGACCGGTCCTCTCCCGTCTCGTGCAGCGCAGCGTCCTCGAGGTGGGTCGGCGCTTCATAGCGGGTCGCACGGCGCGGGAAGCTGTGCCCGTCCTCGAGGGATTGCATCGCCAGGGCCTCGGCTTCTCGCTAGACTTGCTCGGAGAGGCCACCGTGAGCGAGGCCGAGGCGGACGAATACGAGGCCCGCTATATCGAACTCCTCGACACCCTCGACCGGATTGTCCGCGACTGGCCCGCGAACCCCGCTCTCGACGAGGCCCCCTGGGGTGCTGTCCCCCGCCTCAACATCTCCATCAAGCTGACGTCCCTCTACTCGCAGTTCATCCCAACCGCGCCGGACGACACCGCTGCGCAGGTTTGCGAACGCATGCGCCCGATCATGCGCCGCGCCGTCGAGGCCGGAGCCTTCGTCAACGTCGACATGGAGCAGTGCCAGCACAAGGACTTGACGCTCCGTATCCTCCGCGACCTGCTGGCAGAGCCGGAGTTCGCCAGCTATCCGCACGTCGGGGTGGCGTTGCAGACCTACCTGTTTGAGACCCTCGACGACCTGCGCGGCCTGGCGGAATTCGCAAAAGACCGCGGCGCTCCCCTGACGATCCGGCTGGTCAAGGGCGCCTACTGGGACGAGGAGCGGATCGTCAACGCGCAGCGCGGCTGGCCCATCCCGGTGTTCGAGAGCAAGGCGGAGACTGACGCCAACTTCGAGCGCTGCACGGAGGCCCTCCTCGACGCGTATCCTCACCTCCTCCCGACCTTCGGCACGCATAACGCCCGATCCGTGGCTCACGCCATCGTGTCCGCACGGGAGCGAGGATTGCCGCCCCGCGCCCTCGAGTTTCAGCTTCTATACGGGATGGCGGAGGCGCTACAGGCGGCCGTCGCCTCCGGCGAGCGACTCCGCATCTACACGCCGGTGGGTGAACTCATCCCGGGCATGGGCTACCTGGTGCGACGGCTGCTCGAGAATGCGTCCAGCCAGTCCTGGCTCTTCGAAATGTTCGAGGAGAGAGCACCGATCCCCGAGTTGCTGGCCGCGCCCGGCGTGGCGCCGCCAGCGGGACCACCCTCCGCGACGATCCCTCGCGTCCGGCCGTCCGACGTCCCCGGCCCGTTCCGCAACGTGCCCGATACGCCCTTCCATGTGGCGCGCGAGCGGCAGGCTTTTGCAGCTGCCATCGCAGAGCTCAGAGCGCGCCTTCCCGAGACCTGTGGCCCGCTGGTGGCTGGCGAGTACGTCGAGACGGCGAACCGGCAGCCGAGCGTGAACCCGGCCCGCCCCGACGAGGTCATCTGCGATGTGGGACAGGTAGATGTCGAACTGACGCGTCAAGCGATCGAAGTTGCGGCAAAAGCGTTCCCAGCCTGGCGAGACCGGCCGGCAAGGGAGCGAGCGCAGGTCTTGTTCGACGCGGCAGCCATCATGCGCCGGGAGCGCCACGACCTGGCCGCCATCGAGATTCTGGAGGAGGCCAAGCCTTGGCGGGAGGCCGACGCCGACATCGCTGAGGCCATCGACCACCTGGAATACTACGCCCGCGAGGCCATTGCCCTGGCCAGCCCGCTCGAACTCCCTTCCGTCCCCGGAGAGTACAACGACTATCGCTATCAGCCCCGCGGCGTGGCAGCCATCATCTCCCCCTGGAACTTCCCGCTGGCCATCCCCTGCGGGATGATGACGGCGGCCCTCGTGACCGGAAACGCCGTCATCCTTAAGCCGGCAGGACCAGCGCCCCTCATTGCCGCCCGCCTCGTGGACATCCTATGCCGCGCGGGAGCCCCGACGGGGGTGGTCCAGTTTCTGCCCGGGCCTGGCAGCGCCGTAGGCGCGACACTGGTGGAGCACCCTAACGTAGCCCTAATCGCCTTTACCGGCAGCCGCGAGGTGGGGCTGTGGATCGTGGAGAAGGCCGGACAGACGAAAGAGGACCAAAGGGGGATCAAGAAGGTCATCGCCGAGATGGGCGGCAAGAACGCCATCATCGTCGACGACGACGCTGACCTTGACCAGGCCATCCTCGGCATCGTGAGGAGCGCCTTCGGGTACGCGGGACAGAAGTGCAGTGCGTGCAGCCGCGTCATCGCCCTGGACGCTATATACGATCGGCTCGTCTCAAGAGTTGTCGAGGCGACGCGCAGCCTGCGTGTCGGGCCGGCCGAAGACCCCGCCACCTTTGTGCCGCCGGTCATCACAGCCGAGGCCAGGGCCGGGATCGAACGCTACATCGAGATCGGCCGCGGTGAGGCATCCCTCCTATTCCAGGGCACGGCCCCCCAGGACGGTGGCTTCTACGTGGCCCCGGCCATCTTCGGCGACGTGAACCCGCACGCCGTCATCGCCCAGGAGGAGATCTTCGGTCCCGTGCTGGCGGTGTTGCGCGCCTCGACGGTGGAGGAAGCCATCGAGATCGCCGTCGACACGCCATATGCCCTGACCGGGTCCTTCTACAGCCGCAGCGGCTCCCACATCGGGCTCGCCCGTGAGCGTTTTCGCGTTGGCAACCTGTACATCAACCGGGGCTGCACGGGCGCCATGGTGGCGCGCCAGCCGTTCGGGGGCTTCGCGATGTCGGGCATCGGCTCGAAGGCCGGCGGACCCGACTACCTCAGGCAGTTCATGGAACCCCGCACCGTAACCGAGAACACGATGCGGCACGGCTTCGCCCCGACCCAGAAGCCGACACGGCGGAACCACTAGCAGGCGCTGGTCACCGCCACCTCTAGGAACCTCATTCGCCGGCCAAGGCCGGATCGTAGTGCCCGCGACCTGCCGGAGACGTAGGCTCCGGCTCCGCCCGGTCAACGCGCTGAAAGCTCCGATGCCCCAGCTCATTCGAATCGCGGAATGCTCGCCTAAATAGCTTTCAGGCGACAGCGCCCCCGTCGCCAGCTCCGCGCGGATCATCTTTGTCATTGGCTCGAATACCCGCCCACGGCGCGTGGCGCAGCGAAGGCACCTGGGCAGCCCGAGCCGCACCCGGCGCAAAGAGCGTACGCCCTGACGCTGAAGGGTCTCCCAGATATGCTCGGGGAGCTGTTGCTTGGCCTGCACAACGCCATGATAGCCCCCCGGCTCGGCAGGCAGCTGAATGTGAACGGCAAGAACGGGGCGCTGTGGCGCTCTTCGCCAGCCACCGCGCGCACGGAGAGCCATGTCCGCGTCGGTGTGGGCGAATTAGGGCGGGACAATGCTCACAGAATCGCAGCCCCAGATGCTCGTCCCGCCGTAGGCATGTCCACTCAGGGAGGCCTCCTGAGCGTCGGGATCGATGTTCAGATGCTGGCACTCGAAGCGCAGAATGAGATCAAGGTCTCCATCGTCATCCACGTCCTCCAGAGCCGAGTGCCTGGACGGGGCGCTGGCGAAGATGACAGTGGGCGGGTCGACGGTGGAGGCATCAAAGCTCTTGGTGGTCAGGATCGCCACGGGAACAACACCACCACAGCCAAGGTTGATCGTATTGGGGTACTTGCCCGGCTTGATGTCGATAGACGCCCGCTGCGGCTGCGGCGGCGTGGGCGAAGGCGTCGGGCTGGGTGTGGGTAGGGGCGTGAGTATGGGTACCACCCGTAGTAACTGCGGTTACGTCGACGACGCAGTCATTGAAGTCCTGATCTCCGCCGCCGAACTGGTCTTCCCAAAACAGGCGAACTGACGATG
>JAUYDU010000162.1 GCA_030691665.1 Chloroflexota bacterium | reverse complement strand
CCGCTGTTCCTATGCCATCGAGGATGAGGGCGGCCAGCACATCGGCAACGTCATGTACTACAACCTGAGGGAGGTGCCGGGCGAGGCCGAGCTGGGGGTCACCATTGGCGACCGTCGCTACTGGGGCCAGGGCTACGGCAGCGATGCTGTCCGGGCGTTGGTCAAGCTGGTCTTCCAGGAGAGGGGGCTGCGGCGGATGTTCCTGCACACCCTCGACTGGAATGTCCGCGCCCAGCGCTGCTTCCAGAAGGCGGGGTTCCTATCCCGCGGCGTGGTGTGGCGTAACGGCCACGCCTTCGTGATGATGGAGGCGCTGCGGGGGTAGGCCCATCCGCTGGCGCCTACTCCTGCCGCCTGGCTGGCCGGCCGGGGATGTCCAGGTCGTCCGGCGGGGGCGCCGGGTTGACGAAGCCGTACATGAGCTGGGTGGGCACCAGCATCGCCAGTTCGTCCAGGATCCACTTGCTGTCCTTGGTGATGGTGCGGACGGGCGTCTCCGTGGCGGCCAGGGATATGGTGCCGCCGGCCACGTGGAAGATCTGGCCGTTGATGTTCCAGGCGTCGTCGCTGCACAGGTAGACGACCATGGGGGCGATGTGCTCGGGGCTCATCTCTGCCAGGCGGGGTATAGTGGCCGCTGCCGCACTGATCCCCCTCTGCGAGCGCACCTGACCCGCGGCCTGGGGCACGGTGGCCGTCATGCGGGTCATGGCCGCTGGGGCGATGCAGTTCACCGTCACCCCGTAGCGGCCCAGGTCGCGGGCCACCACCCGCGTGAAGCCGGCGATGCCGGCCTTGGCTGCCCCGTAGTTGGCCTGGCCGGAGTTGCCCCGCAGGCCGGAGATCGACGAGAAGTTGACGATGCGCCCGTATCGCTGCTGGCGCATGAGCACCGAGGCTGGCTTGGTGCAGGCGAAGTGCCCCTTGAGGTGGACGCGGATGACGTCGTCCCACTCCTCCTCGGTCATGTTGAAGATCATGCGGTCGCGCAGGATGCCGGCCACGTTGACCAGGCAGTCGATGCGGCCGAAGCTGTCCACGCAGGCCTTGATCATGTTCTCGCCGCCCTCGACGTTGGCGACCGTATCGTAGTTGGCGATGGCGGTGCCGCCCTGGCTGCGGATGGCGCTCACCACCTCGTCGGCTGGCGCCTTGTCAGTTCCGCTGCCGTCGACGGCGACGCCGGGGTCGTTCACCACCACCCTGGCGCCGGCGGCGGCCAAAGCGATGGCTACGGCCCGCCCGATGCCGCGGCCGGCTCCGGTAACGACGGCGTTTCTACCCTTGAGTTCGTGTGCCACTGGTTGTCCTCCTGTAGGGGCGCCTCTCGCAGGCGCCCTCGAGAGCGGGGGCGAGCCCCGCCTCTACATCTCTTGCGCCATCAATTTGTTTAGGGCTTTAGCCCTGCCTAGGGCAGACCTTGCGCCAGCGGCGCATCCGCCTGCGGCGGAAAAGGTCTGCAGCTACACCTCTCTTTTCGTCAGGAAGCCGCCTTGGGTCGACCGGGGATCTCCAGGTCCTCGGGCGGCGGTGCCGGGTTGGCGATGCCTGCCATCATCCGGGGCACCATCTCCTTCAGTTCGTCCACCGTCCACATCCCCGGCTTGAAGATGGTGCGCTGGGCTACCGGGTGAGCCTGGAGACCCACTGTGCCGGCATAGACCAGGAAGATCTGGCCGTTGATGTTCCAGGCCTCGTCGGTAGCCAGATAGCAGGTCATGGGCGCGACATAGTCCGGCTGCATCATCTGGAACTCGGCAGCCGACGGGAGGCCTGGCTGACCCTGGGCGCCCGCCTCATCGCCCGGCATGCTGGCTGCGGCGGCGGCTCCGGGACCGGACGGCCTGGGCGCGCGGGGTAAGGTGGCGGTCATCCTGGTCCAGGCGCGGGGCACGATGCAGTTCACCGTGACGCCGTAGCGGCCGAGGTCGCGGGCCACCACGCGGGTGAAGCCGGCGATGCCTGACTTGGCGGCGCCATAGTTGGCCTGACCAGCGTTGCCCACAACGCCCGACTCGGAGGAGAAGTTGATGATGCGGCCGTACCTCTGCTGGCGCATGAGGACGGAGGCCGGCTTGGTGCAGGCGAAGTGCCCCTTAAGGTGGACGGCGATAACGTCGTCCCACTCCTGCTCGGTCATGTTGAAGATCATGCGGTCGCGCAGGATGCCGGCCACGTTGACCAGAACGTCGATACGCCCGAAGTTGTTCACGGCCGTCTGGATGATGTTCTCGCCGCCCTGCATGCTGACCACGCTGTCGAAGTTGGGCACGGCGGCGCCGCCCTGGCTGCGAATCGCGTCCACTACTTCGTCGGCTGGCGCCTTGTCGATGCCGCTGCCGTCCATGGCGACGCCGGGGTCATTCACCACCACTTTGGCGCCCTCGGCGGCCATCATCTCGGCCACGCCGCGGCCGATACCGCGACCGGCGCCGGTAACAACCACTACCTTGCCCGCTAGCTTGCCCATTCCTGTCCCTCCGGGAAGAACCTAGAACCTAGAACCGAGAACCTATGTCGGCTGGCGAGAGGGCAGGGACACCGCGGCCGTGCCGGGCGTGGTCTTCTGGCCCTGGGGGGTCTCGGTCCAGACGTCCAGCTCGACGATGTTCTCGCCGTTGCGCTGGTACTTCTTGGTGACGACGCCGTGGCAGATGACGTCCTCGTTCACCATGTCCATGCCCCGATACTGGCAGGCCACCCGCTTGACTCGACCGCTTTCGCCTACCCACTCGTGGAGCAGGCGGCCCAGCAGGGCGTGCTTGAGGGCACCGTGGGTGATGCGGTCGGGGAGGCCGCTGGACTGGGCGAAGTCCTTATCGTAGTGGATCTGGTAGAAGTCGCCGGAGCCGGCGGCCCACATCACCAGCCGCTGGGAGCTGCACTCCTGGCGCAGCTCGGGTATCTCCTGTCCCTCCTGGACGTCTTCGAAGCAGACCTGCTCGCTCATGGTCTCTCCTCCTTCTTGGGGGCGTAGGGGTCGAGCATGCTCGACCCCTACGTCTAGTACTGGATGAGGGTGCCGCGGAAGGTGGCGGCTGCTTTCCCCGCTTGGTTCCTGTAGGTGGTCTCGCTGACGATGAGCAGCATCGGCCCCATGCTGCCCGTGCGCTCGACGATGTCGGCGATCTTGGTGGTGGCGGTGAGGACGTCGCCGGCGCAGATCGGCTCGTGGTACTCGATGTCGGTGCCGCCGTTCAGCACCCGCCGGTAGGGCGTCTGGAAGGCCATGACGTAGGCGGGGCGCGACGGCCTGTCGGGGCGGTAGACGGGATGGCCGAGGAAGCCCATCGGGACGGGCAGGCTGCGATAGCCTTTGCTCTTGGCATACTGTTCGTCGTAGAAGATGAGGTCCTTGTAGCCCACGGCGCGGGCAAACATGCGGACGGCCGTCTTGTCCACCTCGATGGTGACGGGCTCCGATTCCTTGCCGATGGCCGCCCGCATCTCGTCGGTGATCACTGAGGCTTGCGCCATCTGTCCACCTCCTTGGGAAAACCTTCACGCTGGCGTTCAGGAGAATACATCAGGCCGCATAAGCCGTCAATTGGCGCCAATCGCTATATCGATTCCTTGCTTTCCGCCCTGGCTCTCAGGTTCACGGCGTGGAAGCGGCCGGCCTTGAGCTCCCGCACCAGCTC
>JAUYDU010000270.1 GCA_030691665.1 Chloroflexota bacterium | reverse complement strand
CTGCTGGTGATGCTGGGGGTAGCCATAATGGGGCTGGGTATTGCCTACATCCTGCGAGAGGCCTACGTCTCTTACACCTTCCCCTCCTTCTTCTACTACCTGACGCTTCAGTTCATCCCCCGCTTCTGGCGCGGCATCATGTTCATGGTGGCCAGCATGGGCCTGATCTTCTACGCTCTCTGGCACCTCAACAGCTCCATTCTATCGGCGGTCCTGCCTCACAAGCGTGACGCCAGCCTGGTGAGCACGATCTACCTCCAGCGCTACCTGCGGCGAGGGCCGAAGATCGTGGCCATCGGCGGCGGGACGGGACTGTCCATCCTCCTGCGAGGGCTGAAAGAATACACGGGCAATCTGATGGCCGTAGTCACGGTGGCCGACGACGGCGGTAGCTCGGGCCGCCTGCGCCGCGAACTGGGCGTCCTGCCGCCGGGGGATGTGCGCAACTGCATCGCCGCCCTGGCCGACGCCGAGCCCCTGATGACCAGGCTGTTCCAGTATCGCTTCTCGGACGGGTCGGACCTGGCCGGCCACAGCTTCGGCAACCTGTTCATCGTAGCGATGAGTGGCGTGGTGGGCAACTTCGAGGAGGCGATCAAGCAGACCAGCCGAGTTCTGGCTGTGCGCGGCCAGATCGTACCCTCCACCCTGGTCAATGTCACCCTGGAGGCCAAGACCGAGGATGAGAAGACCATCCAGGGCGAGTCCAACATCACCGGGAGCAGCAGCCGCATCAAGGAGGTCTCCCTGCGGCCAGCCAATCCCCAAGCCTGCCCCGAGGCGATCAGAGCCATTCTGGACGCAGACATGATCGTGGTGGGGCCGGGCAGCCTGTTTACCAGCGTTCTGCCCAATCTGCTGGTGGATGGCATAAAGCGGGCGATCATGGCCTCGTCGGCGGTGAAGGTATACGTGTGCAATGTGGCCACCCAGCCCGGCGAGACCGATGGTTTCGATATGGCCGACCATGTGCGGATCCTGGAGAAGCACGCGGGCAGAGGACTATTCCGCTATGTGCTAGCCAACAACAATATCCAGGAGAGCCTGCCCGAGACCTGGCACTCGCAGCCGGTGCGGGTGGATGGCGGGTCTTCTCTGAAGGCACGCCTGATGTTGGCAGACGTGGTCAGCGAAGAGAACCGCTATCATCACGACCCCAAGAAACTGGCAACAGCCATCATCCGACTGTACGACGACCGCAACCATCTGGAACATGCCGTAGCGGAAGAGGAGAGGGAGGCGGCGGCGGAGAAGGTAGCCACCGCTCTGGACTAGGTGAGAGCGGAAGCTTCCCCCTTGAGTCGAAGCGAGACAAGCCGTGAAGTATGAGGAGTACCTGAACGTTGCCCAGATCATCGTCTCCATAACCCTAGTCCTTATCGTGCTCATGCAGGCGAGAGGAGGAGGGGGATTCGGCACAGGGGCGAGCTCCATCGTTCGCACCCGTCGGGGTGTGGAGAAGACCCTCTTCCAGTTGACCATAGTGCTGGTGATCATCTTTCTCTTCATTTCGGCCTTGAGTGTTACCGCCGCCCGCTAGGCTTCCGCCTCTGGCGGGGACAGGCGGCCTTATCTTCTCAGGTCGCGGACGACTCGCAGCGAACGACGGCGGCATCTCCTTCATCACCTGTGGGACGTCCCTTCGGCAGGCTCAGGGCAGGCTCTTGGGAGGCGTGTCGGTGACCAGGCCTCGCCTACGGGGGCCGAAAGTCGGCCGACCTGTCGGCCCAGGCAGTCGCTCGCGCTGGCTGCTGCTGGGCAGCTTGGTGCTGGGTATTGTGGGCCTGTCGGCCCTGTGGTACGCCACTCGCGGGGCGTTGGGGCCAGAAACGCCCGCCCACGGCGGCCGCTACGTGGAAGCGGTGGTGGGAGCCCCCTATCGCGTCAATCCTCTGTACACATCCTTCAATGAGGTGGACAAGGACCTGGCGGCCCTCGTCTTCGCTGGCCTGACCAGACTGGGTCCCGACGGGACAGTCCTACCCGATCTGGCCGAGAGCTGGGAGGTAAGCTCCGACGCCCGCGTGTATACGTTTCACCTGCGTCGAGATGTGACCTGGCACGACGGGGCAGCCTTCAGCGCCGACGACGTGCTCTTCACCTGGAGCGCCCTGCGCGACCCCGACTTCAAGGGCGAGCCCTCGCTGGGGCAGTTCTGGCAGCGAGTGGAGTGCGCCAAGCTGGACGATTTCAACGTCCGTTGCGAGCTGCCCCAGCCCTTTGCTCCCTTCCCGGCCTACGCCACCATCGGCATCCTGCCCCGCCACCGGCTGGAGGGGCTGAGTGCCGACAGCCTGTCGATCAGCCCGTTCAACGAGCAGCCCATCGGCACTGGCCCCTTCATTCTGAGGGAACTTGATAGCCAGAGGGCTCTTCTGGAGAGCAACCCCTCCTATTACCTGGGCGAGCCGCTGATCGAGGAGCTGGAGCTGCGTTTCTTCCCCGACTACGCTTCGGCGGTTACCGCGCTGCGAGAGAAGCGGGTGCAGGGTCTGCTTCTGGGCCCGGAGGCCAGCGCCGAGGACCTGGCTCAGCTAGAGGAGCTGAGAGACATGCGGCAGCTCACCAGCCGTCGCAACAGCTACACCATCCTCTACCTCAATACCCGCTTGCCCCTGCTGGAGGACAAGTGGGTGCGCCAGGCGATCCTGTACGCCCTGGACCGCGAGGCGATCGTGACGAACACCCTGGACGGACGAGCCCAGCTCGCCAACAGCCCGATCGTCCCTGGCACCTGGGCCTACAGCGACGACGTGAGCAGCAATCGGCACGACCCTGAGCAGGCGCGCTCGCTCCTGGAGAAGCGCGGCTGGCAGATGAACTCGCGGGGGGTGATGGAGAAGGAGGGGACGGAACTGCACCTGGCGATTCTCACCGACAGCGACCCCGAGCGCATCGCCATCGCCCAGGAGATAGGGCGACAGCTCAAGGAGGTGGGAGTGGAGGTCAGCGTGGAATCGCAAGGAGGCAGCGCGCTGGTGCAGGACTTCATCCTGCCCCGCCGCTTCGAGGCGGTCCTCTACGGCTGGGACCAGGGATACGACCCGGACCCCTACCCCGCCTGGCACAGCTCGCAGGCGGGAGGGCAAGGGCTGAATCTGGCTGGCTTCAGCCATCAATACCTGGACCAGGTCCTCAGCGAGGCCCGCCAGAGCAGCGACCTGGAGCGCCGCAAGGCCCTGTACCGGGAGTTTCAGCAGATCTTCGCCCAGGAGGTGCCGAGCGTCCTCCTCTTCTACCCTGTCTACAACTACTTCATCGATCAGCGTGTGCGGGGGGTGAGCCTGGGCGTCCTCTTCGAGCCCGCGTCTCGCTTCGTCAACGTGCACCAGTGGTACGTCAAGACCAAGCACCTGGGCCTATAGGGGAGCCCTCGATCTCATGACCCGGGCTACAAGCAGTTTCGAAAATGGCTTGCCACCCCCGCCTGAAGGCGGGGGCATGGATGCCGCCCCGTTATGGCCATAAACTATTTGATTGCTCTCCGCGGGTTGAAACCCGCGGCTTCAGTCAAAGCTGCGGACCTGCCTGCCGGCAGGCAGGTTTCAATCCGCAGGGGAGTTTATTTTCTTGATGACCATCACGGGGCGGTGCCGAAAGAATTATGAAGTGGCTTCTAGCCCGATCATCACGCTGACCAGCGACTTCGGCCTCCAGGACGCCTACGTGGGGGCTATGAAGGGAGTCATCCTGGGCATCAACCCGGCGGCCAGCATCGTTGACATCAGCCACGCCGTTCGCCCCCAGGCCATCGAGCAGGGTGCCTTCCTGCTGGGCACCGCCTGGCCCTACTTCCCCGGCCAGACCATCCACGTGGCGGTGGTGGATCCGGGCGTGGGAACCCAGCGGCGAGCCCTGGCCCTGCGAACGCCCGTCGCCACCTTCGTGGGGCCGGACAACGGCGTGCTGTCGGCCGCCCTGCCCGAGGAGGTGCGCGAGGCTGTGTCCGGCTACGGCGGGCCGGCCCCCATCGAGCTGCCCGAGGGCTACCGAGCCGTCTCCCTGGCCAACGAGGCCTACTTTCGTCAGCCGGTGAGCACTACCTTCCACGGCCGCGACGTGTTCGCCCCGGCGGCCGCCCACCTCTCCCTGGGTGTGCCGCTGGAAGAGCTGGGCGAGCCCGTCGAGGCCGTGCTTGTCCTGCCGCCCTTTCGCGCCCGGCGCCAGGCGGACGGGAGCCTGAGGGGACGGGTCATCCACATCGACATCTTCGGCAACCTGGTGACGGACATCCGCTGCGAGGACCTGCCTGAGCGGGTGGAAGTGGAGATAGGGGGACGCCGCATTGAGGGCGTGAGCTCCGCCTACACACAGGGAGAAGGACTGCTGGCGGTGACAGGCAGCAGTGGCTACCTGGAGGTAGCCGTGCGCTCGAGCAGCGCCGCTCGAGCGCTGGCAGGAGACATCGGGATGCCGGTGCAGGTGCGCCCTTACAAGGGCTCGGGCTCAAGCAGGACGGGTATCTGAACCACCTGGACGGGACTGCCGTCGGCGGCGCTCAGTCCGAACACCCAGACGCAGCCGGGCTGGGGATAGGTGATGGAGAAGGGGACATCTACGGCGAAGGGGGCGGTGAACTCCGAAACCTCCATCCCCGGCGGCGGCGTCCGCCCCTCTTTGGACAGAGGAGGGCCTTTCCTCTGCTTGAGAACAGCCCCCGTGCTATCGT
>JAUYDU010000265.1 GCA_030691665.1 Chloroflexota bacterium | reverse complement strand
GGGCTCGATGCCCTACGCCCAGTGGCACTACCCCTTCGAGAACGAGGAGACGTTCGCCCGGAGCTTCCCGGCCGACTTCATCTGCGAGGCGGTGGACCAGACGCGCGGCTGGTTCTACACCCTGCACGCCCTGTCGACGCTGCTGTTCGATAGCGTCTCCTTCCGCAACGTCATCTGCCTGGAGCTGATCCTGGACGCCAAGGGCGAGAAAATGAGCAAGTCCAGGGGAAACGTAGTGGAGCCCTGGGCGGTGATCAACGCCCACGGGGCGGACGCCCTGCGCTGGTACCTGTTCACGGCCTCGCCGGCGGGGACGGCTCGGCGCTTCTCGGCCGATCTGGTGGGCGAGGCCCTGCGCAAGTTCCTGTTGACGCTGTGGAATACCTACTCCTTCTTCGTGCCCTACGCCCTCATCGACCGCTTCGACCCGCGCACGGAGGCCGCGGGCGAGCGGAACGTAGGGGTCGTTCGCGAACGACCCCTACTGGATCGGTGGGTGCTGTCGGAGCTGAGCGTGCTGGTGGACAAGGCGACCCGCTACATGGACGGCTACAACCCTACCGACGGCGGCCGGGCCATCCAGGCCTTCGTGGACGACCTGTCGAACTGGTACGTGCGGCGGAGCCGCCGCCGGTTCTGGAAGAGCGAGAACGACGCTGACAAGCTGGCCGCCCACCAGACGCTGTACACCTGCCTGGTGACGGTGGCTAAGCTGCTGGCCCCCTTCGCGCCCTTCCTGGCCGAGGAGATGTACCAGAACCTCGTGGGCCGCTGGTTCAGGGACGCGCCGGAGAGCGTGCACCTGGCCGAGTGGCCCCAGGCTGATGCGTCGCTGGTGGACGAGCAGCTCATGGCCGACACGCGGCTGGTGATGCGGGTGGCGAGCCTGGGGCGCAACGCCCGCAGCAAGGCGGGGGTGAAGGTGCGCCAGCCTCTCCAGCGGGTGCTGGTGAAGCCTCGCTATGCGGCGGAGAGAGAGGGGCTGCGGCGGCTGTCGCCTCAGATCCTGGAGGAGCTGAACGTCAAGGAGCTGGCGGTCGTGGAGGACGAAAGGGGGCTCCAGGGCGACGACGTGGCAGTGGCCGAGGAGGGGGGCTATGGCGTGGGCCTGGTCACCACCATCACGCCGGAGCTGGCCGACGAGGGGCTGGCCCGGGAGGTGGTGCACCGCCTCCAGACGATGCGCAAGAACGCCGGCTTCGACATCGCCGACTACATTGTCACCTACTACCAGGGGGGCGAGGACGTCAGCCGGATCATGGAGGAGTTCGGGGCGTACGTGCGTCAGGAGACGCTATCGCGGGAGCTGGTGGCGGGCTCGCCGCCGGAGGGGGCCTACGCGGAGGAGCACGAGGTGGGGGGGCAGGCGGTCAGGCTGGCGGTGCGGAGGGCGGGGTAGGGGCGGCAACTGGCACCCGCCGGGCACGGGAGGCGCGCCATGCAGTGGACAGTGGGAGCGACAATAAGCTGCGATGCGCTGGTTGGCTTGGGAGAGGTAGGTATCTCTCCGCCCGCGAATCGGCGGCACGAATGCATCCGATCTCTGCGGCTGGAAAGGCCGCGGACCGTCGAGGGAAGACATTCCACTGTTGCGTCCGAGTTTGACCTTAAGCTGCTGCTTGAGGCGGCAACGACCGAACAGGCGCGCGAGCTGGCACCTCGGTGCATGCAGGAGGTCGCTGCGGGCTTGTCGTTTCTAGCCAGTGCGCCGGCTGACGTCCGGGGTATTAGCGTCACGGATGCTTCCGACCGGCGCCTCCCCGGCAGGGAATACACCACCATCTCGTATGCCGATGAGGCGAAGTTCGAAGTTCCTCCGACGGCCGTGGGAGCGACGGACGCTGCATTCCTTATTCTGGGGAAACCCGAGCGCGTCGTCCGTGCGCTCAGATGGATCCAGAAGAGCCATTTCACGGAGAGTCCGCTGGATGAGTTCACCTGGCTGATGGTTGCTTTCGAATCAGTGTCGGAGATCCTCAAGCCAGGAGGCGTGCAGTATTGGCGCTGCGCCGCCTGCGGTAGCGAGGTCTCCAAGTGTCCGGCCTGCAAGGCGAGCACGGAGTCGAAGATGACGGGCGCGGTCGCCATGCGGGAATTCGTCACCACGACGATGGGCTGGGCGCTCACCGATTGGCGGCACGTGTGGGAATGGCGTGGCAAAATCCTGCACGGACAGGCGGACATCTCGATTGAGGAGGAGCACGCCGTTCGTGAGTGTCTCCCCAGGTTAGAGGAAGCTGTAGTCGCCGCCGTCAAGAGGGTTATGGAGTTGCCGGACGACCATGCACCTAAACATATTCGGCATCGCGTTCCGTTCTCTGATGCGATGCTCGAAGTAAAGTGGCACGTTTAATGCGGGCTCGCCAGAGATTCGCCAAGGGAAAGGCATGCACGTTACCTGCAGGGTGGGGGTTGACTGGGGTTATTAGTCGGTTTATAGTCACCCATGTGCCCTGAGTCGCTGATGACTCCTCTGGGCGAGAGCCTGCAACGAGCGCGGCTGGCCCGGGGGGTGACGCTAGAAGAGGCCGAGCGGGATACGCGCATCTCGCGCCGCTATCTGGAGGCCCTGGAGAACGAGAACTTTGGCCTCCTGCCGGCGCCGGTTTACGCGCGCGGGTTCCTGCGCACCTACGCCCGCTACCTTGGCCTGGAGCCTGTCGATCTTCTCCCCCTGTTCCCCGTGGGCTACGTGGAGGAGCCGGTTCTTCCGCCCTGGCCGAAGGTGAAGCAGCCCCGGACCTGGCCCAGCAGCGGTCTTCTGGCGGGCGCTGTGGTGGGGGTGCTCATCCTCATTGTGGCGATGCTGTACGCCCTGGGCGGGCAAGGCGAAAGCGGTAGCCAGCCCTTCTTCGGCGCTCAGACGTTCACTCCGGAGACGCGCGCCACAGCCCCGGCGGCAACGCTAACGCCGGCCGTGGCGGCCGTGGCGGAGACGCCGACGCCCGCGGAGACGCCGACGCCCGCCGAGACGCCGACGCCTGCTGAGACGGCGACGCCCGTCGCGGAGGTTGCCCCTGGCAAGATGCCAAACCTAAAGGGCCAGGACCAAAGTCAGGCCATCGCTACCCTCCAGGGCTTGGGCCTGGACTACCTGGTGGTGCAAGTGAAGAGCGACGACGTGCCCGAGGGCCAGGTGATTCGACAGAGCCCCTCCGCCGGCAGCGACATCGACCCTGAGCGGGTGGTGACCCTGGAGGTAAGCCGGGGCCCCTAGCCCATGGCCCCCGCAGGCGGCAGCGGTGGGCGCGGCGGCCCCGACCTGGCGGGGGCGTCCGTTCGCTTCAGCCTGAGGCTGACCCGCCTCTTGCGCCGGAGGCGCATCCGCCTCTGGCGGAGGCGGGGGCTCGGCCGGGCCATCAAGGCGATGGCCCTGGTGCTGGCCGCCCTGGCCGGCCTGCTGGCCTGGGTGGGGTACCTGTGGGTGAGGCCGCGTCGCCTGTTTCTGGAAGAGGCCATCCCGCCCGACATCCGCGCCGAAGACGTCTACTTTGCCAGCCGCGACGGCACCCGACTGCATGGCCTGCACCTGGTTGGGCAGCCCGATTTCCCGGCGCTGCTGGTCTGCCACG
>JAUYDU010000094.1 GCA_030691665.1 Chloroflexota bacterium | reverse complement strand
TACACCCCCAGCGAGTAGTCGTAGCGGACGGCGCCGGCCGGCGTTTGAACGATGTTCACCGGCTTCGTTCCCTGGGCGACGAGCTGGTCGCGAGGCGGCTCCTCCCCCTCGCTCAGCAGCTCTCGTTCTATTTCCTGCCCGTTCTCGTAGACGACCCGGTACTCGCGGCGGATGAGGCCGTCGGCGCCCGCGTCCAGCATGGCATACTGGCCGACGTCCATGGTGGGATCGTCCTGGTAGATCACGGAGCGGGGTATGACCTCCTCACTGGCCTCAGGCTGCTCCAGCACTCGCACGACGCTGATGGCCAATCCGTCCTCGATGGGGGCATCCAGCGGCGGCTCGACGCGATCCTGGGGGCTCAGGGAAACGTTCGCCTCTTTCAGGACCTCCCCCACCGTGCCCAGGCGACTGTAGAGCGTCGTATCATCGCCATCGACCGATAGGGAGACCTGCCGAGCATGGTAGATATAGATGTGGGTTCCGGCGGTGATGGGGCTCCCGCCGGAGGGGAAGAGGTAGTCGACGGGCTCGACCACGATGCCCTTCTGGGCCAGCGCTTCGTTGACCGTAGCGGCAGTGGCAACCGTGCTCGTGGTCAGCCCGTCTTCGTGCAGGACGATGGGGATGGGCTGCGGCGCCGCTGAGACGGAGAGGGCGGCCGCGCTGATGCTCTCGCCAGCGCCGCCGGTGGCGTGGTCTCCGTCGAGGGGCAGGCCGTCGGTGGAGTGGACTCCATCAAGGGGCAGGCCTGCCCTGAGTGGAGCCGAAGGGCCGTCCGTGACCAGGAGGCCGGGGGTGTCGGCGCCCCCGGACCCCGGCTTCGGCGGGCCGAAGAGAAGGAAGAGCAACACCGCTCCCGCCAGGAGAAGGGCCAGGGAGAGATGGAGGGTACGGCGGATATTGACGAGGAGACCTGGCGGAGAGTCAATGCCGTGAAGTCTCCCCTGGGGCGCGAGTTTGGGAACAAATCGCGCCCGGGATGGCTTTCCGGGCAATATTTTCCTCGCTAGGGCTGGGGCGCGGCCCCCTGGGCGAAGCGGCCGTGCACCCGCTGTCGATCCGGCCCGTAGGCTTGCTCCCGACAGCCAGCTCCAACCAGGTTGACCTGCGGCACCCGAAACTAACTACTTACCGCTGCTTCCTTCCGGACCTGACGGGGTTCGTAGCGCTTCGCCGCGCAGGGCCAGGTCATCAACGCTACTTATCGAGGGCAGTCCCTGCGGTACCAAGACCTCGAGCGGGAATTCAACCCCGCTATAGCGGATTGCGGGTTCAGGGCACCGCTAGCTCCCCGTCTAGCACGGCCTCGCGATATCCTACATAACCGCCCGCGTTCTGTCAAGGTGGTTATCCACCTGGTGGAAAAGCCAGCCGGGTGGTCGTAGCTGCAGGGCTTATGGCCACTAGCTATTTAATGGCTCTCTGCGGGTTAAAACCCGCAGCTTCGGTCAAAGCTGCGGATTTCAATCCGCAGGGGAATTTATTTTCTTGATGACCATCAGCCCTGCAAACGCAGGCCCAGACGCCCGAAGCCATGGCCCGTTTCGGCCCCCAGGCTTGAAGCCCTCTCATCCCTATTGTAGAATGCGCACAGTTAAGAAAAGGGGGCGATTTCGTGCACGTTCGCAAGGCGGTGATCCTGGCTGCTGGCTACGGTACTCGCTTCCTGCCGGCCACCAAGGCTGTCCCCAAAGAGATGCTGCCCCTGGTGGACAGGCCAGCCATCCAGTACGTGGTGGAGGAGGCGCTGAGGGCCGGCTTGGAGCAGATCATTATGGTCACCGCCGCCAGCAAGCGAGCGGTGGAGGACCATTTCGACCGCGACCTGGAACTGGAGCGATGGCTGGAGCAGAAGGGCCGCCGCCAGCAGGCGGAGGACGTCCGCCGGGTGGCCGAGGTGGCAGACATCGCCTACGTGCGCCAGAAGGAGCGCCTGGGCATCGGCCACGCCGTGCTCATGGCGCGCTCGCTGGTGGGCGATGAGCCCTTCGCCCTCTTCTTCCCGGACGACATCATCGAGAGTGACGTCCCGGCCATCGGCCAGCTCATGGACGTCCACGACCGCTACGGCGGCAGCGTGGTGGCGGTGGAGCGCCTACCGCGGGAGGAGTTGCCCCACTACGGCGTCATCGAGCCGAAGGAGCTGGAGGAGCGGGTCTATCAGGTGCTGAGCATCGTGGAGAAGCCGACGGCCGCGGAGGCGAAGTCGGACCTGGGGACGGTGGGACGCCTGGTGCTGACGCCGGCCATCTTCCCGGTCATCGAGCGCACGCCGCCGGGTGCGGGCGGCGAGATCCAGCTAACGGATAGCCTGGGCCTGCTCCTGGAGGTGGAGCCACTCTATGCCTGCCGCTTCGTCGGTGAGCGGTTCGACGTGGGGCGGCCCCTGGGCTTCCTCAAGGCGTCGCTCTCGATGGCCCTGCGGCGGCCGGACCTAGGGCCGGAGCTGCGTCGCTACCTGCAAGAGGTGCTGGCCCGATTGGAGGTTGGAGGTTAGAGGGGAGTCGTAGCTGCAGGGCTTTAGCCCTGCCCTGTATCGGATTGTTCTGTGCGTGGCCTTCGGGCGGCGGTAGAGAAGAACCACCCTGACTGAGGGCGGAGGGAGACGATTCCTGTGGCTGAGGGGAATGGCCTGCGAGACCGATGGGCGCTCATCCTCGGCGCCTCCAGCGGCATGGGGGCGGCCACCGCCCTGGAGCTGGCCAGCAACGGAATGCACATCTTCGGCGTGCACCTGGACCTGCGCTCCACCCTGCCCAACGCCCAGCGGGTGTTGGCCCAGATTCAGGACATGGGCCGGGAGGCGATCTTCTTCAACATGAACGCCGCCGACGCCAGGAAGCGAGGCCAAATCCTGGACGCCGTGCAGGAGCGGCTGAAGGCTGAGAAGGAGCCTGCGTACGTGCGGGTGATGCTCCACTCCCTGGCCTTCGGCACGCTGAGGCCCTACGTTCCCGACAACCCCAAGGAGGCAGCCAGCCAGGCCCAGATGGAGATGACCCTGGACGTGATGGCTCACAGCCTGGTCTACTGGGTGCAGGAGATGGTCTATCGCCGGCTGCTGGGGCCGGGCAGCCGGGTCTACGCCATGACCAGCTCCGGCTCCACCCGCGTCTGGCCCGAGTACGGCCCGGTGGGCTGCGCCAAGGCTGCCCTGGAGTACCACGTCCGCCACCTGGCGGTCGAGCTGGCCCGCCGGGGGATCGCCGTCAACGCCATTCGAGCGGGCATCACCGATACGCCGGCCCTGCGCAAGATCCCCGGCCACGAGCAGATGCTGGCCATCGCCGCCCAGCGCAACCCCAGCGGTCGCATCACCACCACCCAGGACGTGGCCCGCCTGATCGCCGTCCTGGCCGACGAGCGGGCGGCCTGGATGACCGGCAACGTCATCGGCGTCGACGGCGGCGAGGAGATTATCGCCCACTAGAGGGCGATGGCCAGCCAGAGCAGGGTCGCAGCGTCGGAGGGCCGAGCGGCTGCCCCGGCTCGCCATGATATAATGAGGCAAACGGGGTCGTGGCTGCCAAAGAAACCTCCTTTAGATTCTTCCTCGATCCCGAAAACCAAATCCTTTTGCGGGCCAACTTCACCACCGAAAGAGGTGAGGTCCTAAGGTTTACGGTCCAGTTGGAACTGCATGTCGGAGAAGAGGTTAAGCCGCTCGTGAGGGTCGATAATGCCCACGGGTTCGTCCACCAGCACACATTCTATCCGGATGGCCGCGTTGAGGAGCGGCGACTGAGATTCGCCAGCGACAGCGAGGCCTATGGCTATGCCTATCAGATGCTGAAGAGCAGATGGCGTGAGCTTAGGGAACGATATGAAAGGGCGAGCATGGGATGAGGCGCGAGGAGATGATCGATAGGAACCTGGAGCAGCACGGGCGCTTCATGCTCTACGCCCTTGAGCACCCTGAGATTCTAGAGCGGATTCCCGATGGTGCTGAGCTGTTCTTCCTGCCGGACGATGACCCCCAGTTGTGTGAGGCCAATCGAAAGGCTGGCAAGGAGAAGGAGGGCAAGGGGACGCCCGTAGTCTATGTCAAGATCAGTGTAAAGCCAGAAATCCGCACGGTTCTCGTCCCTCATATCCAGCTAGCAGAAGTAGTCCCATAGGCTTCGTCTTGTCCCTCTCCCTGCGGCCTCAACATCTCAGACGGAAGTGCCCAGGAATCAGCGTTCTACCCGATAGATGGTGACCTGACCCTGCTGGTAGACCGCCCGCCCCAGCGCGGCGAACCTGGCTGGCCCCTCCTCGCCGTAGACTTCTCGCTCCGGCCGCCCGACGTAGACGTACTCCACGTCGTACTTGTCGAGGATCGCCTTTGCCTCCTCGGGCGAGGGTGAAGGCAAGGGAGGGGGCAGGAGATCACCGGGCTGGCCTGCGGGCCACCCAGACGGCGGAGGTGCCCAGAGGAAGGTCCACGTGGGCCACCAGCCGGGCCTCGTACTCCACCAGGCGGGTGACCAGTTGGTTTACTGCCGGGGGAAGGAGGGCGTAGTCCATTTTGAGACTGTACCCCGTGGCCGAGAATTGCCCCGCGTGTAGCAGCAGGAACACCACAGGAAAGAAGGGGAGGTTGAGGTAGCTGGCCTTGACAACGCGAAACCCCGCGTCGGCAACCTTCGCCTTCACCTCCCTCAGGGTGTACCGCCGCCGATGGCGAAGCTGGACGTCACGCCCGCTCCACAGGAATTGAAATGCAGGCACGGTGCCGATGAACCTACCGCCCCTGCGGCAGACCCGCAGGATCTCCCGCAACGCCCCAGCATCGTCGTCCAGGTGCTCCAGGACGTCGATAGCGACCACCAGATCGAAGCGC
This sequence comes from Chloroflexota bacterium, assembly GCA_030691665.1. Taxonomy (GTDB): domain Bacteria; phylum Chloroflexota; class Dehalococcoidia; order SM23-28-2; family SM23-28-2; genus JAUYDU01. The sequence goes on along the minus strand of JAUYDU010000094.1, from coordinate 408 downwards.
TCATCCCTGTAGGGGAGGGCCTGGGCATCCCCCAGGCAGACGGAATCGATACCCCGCTCCCGGCAGTACTTCACCGCCAGGGGCGCCACGTCCAGGCCGTAGGCAGCGCCCAGGCGTCCCAGGTCCGCCAGCATCGCCCCGGTGCCGCAGCCGATCTCCAGTATGTTAGGCTGGTGGCAGGGAGAACCGTAGCGACGCCAGAGGCTCCTGATCAGGGCTCGCCGCCCCACGCCCCACCACCAGCTATCCTCTTGCTGGTGGTAGAGGTGGTAGACATGATCCTCCATAGCTGTTTCTTATCCTCAGGCGTCCGCATGCTAGGTCATATCCGCCGTCACTGTCAATAAGCTGCCCCTGACCCCCACAAGCGATAGATGGTGACCTCCTCGTTCTGATAGACGACCTTCC
>JAUYDU010000063.1 GCA_030691665.1 Chloroflexota bacterium | reverse complement strand
GCCGAGCTATCGCTATCAAGAAGCTGCCGGAGGACGAGGAGTTCCGGCGCGTGGCTACTGATCGCACCAGACGTGAGGTCAGGAACCTAGAGGACGAAGAGTCAGCTCTTCGTCAAGAAATAGAGAAAGACATCGCCATTGCCCTCCAGAGAGGAACGGTCTATTGGGCTGGCAACGCTGTAGAGACAAACGGGGGTAGTAGCCACCGGACCGGACGTGGCGTTGGCCAGGCAGTGGCCGCGAAAGCAAAGATAGAAGAGGCTTTGCGGGACAGGATCGCGATTGCCTATCATCGCTTCGCAGAGGGAGATTGCCAGTTCAATCCGGCCAACGTAGACAAGGTTCTCACGGCACCCCCAGGTGAACGGGAGCGGCTTGATCCCGATATGGGGCTTTTCACCTCCGACGGCCACGTGCACGGGAACCATGTGGTCGTGGAGGAGTTGACCAGCTACCTGAAGCGGAGTACCAAGACCTCGGGCCAAGATGTCACGACCCACTTCAGCCAACCGCCCTTTGGCTGGCCCCCGGACCTGCTCCGCTACGTCGCGGCAGCCATGTTCGTCGACGGGAAGTTGTCGGTTGTAGACAGGGCGGGAAAGCGCTACGATGACCCCAGGGTGCAGGCAGCGCGTGGGCTCTTCGGTACGGCACCCCTTAAAACGACCCGTCTGGAGGTGGAAGAGGAGGCCCTAACTCCTCAAGAATCAACAGCGGCTCGTGCGTTGCTGACGGAACTGGGCCACGCCCCGCAAGAGGGGAGTGAAGTCGCTTTAAGGGAGGCGGCCCTACGGCTTTGCGAAAGCCTGGGACGCCGCTTGGCGGTGATCGAGAAGGCGCGGGAGGCTACACTTCCCATCCCCACCAACTACGATGGCATCAGTACCACCTTGGACACGGTCAAGGAGCCTGGCTCCAGAGTGAAGACCATCCGTGCCCTTCTGGATCAGGCCGACCAGCTCCGGAAGGCCACCGAAGCGCTCGGGCGATTGGACGAGTTTGACCGTCATAACGGCTTCCGCCAGTACCAGCGGTCGCAAACGCTCCTGACTACCGCGCTCCAGGCTGGCCTTGTTGACGACCTCCAGTGGGGGGAGAAGATCCAGCAGGCCCGTGACGAGACCGAAGCCATCAGGGAGCAACGGCATGTGCTGGACGAGTGGGACGGAGCTTTCCGCACATATCGTGCCAACGTCGTGGAAGCCTATAGAGCGGTCTATGCGCCGCTTCGCAAAGAGCTGCACGAGCGTGTGACCCAGGCTAGAGCGGCAATCACCAGCATGCCGGAATATGACCAGCTTGCCCTCGGAGACAAGTCCCGAGTCAGGGCAGAGTTCCTTGGTGAGGGACAACCCCTGGCCGAAGTTTCGCTCCCAGACCTGCGAGACGAAGAGCAGCTTCTAGCAGCTACTGCGGAGTACAGCATAGCCCATCTCCGGTCGGCCTTGGCCGCTTTAGACGCCGTTGTAGGTAGGGCGCGGGAGAGGATGCTGGAACTCTACGGCAAAGAGCAGCGCCAGCGGGGCGAGAAAGAGCGAGTGGCCACCTGGAAGCCTGCAGAGGCCTTTGCTGGAAAGCGCTTCACCACAGAGGAAGAAGTGGACGACTCCTTCGACACAGAAAAGGGAAAGGTCAAGGCGCTGGTCCGCCAGGGCAAGACCGTCCAGGTGGTGTGAGGAGCGAAGAATGGCGACCCAACAGGCGACATCGCACGCAACCTGGGGAATCGCACCGTCCGTCCGTCGGGCACTGGCACGTTCGGTCCTGGAGTTGCGGGCTGCCTTGGAGGACGACTTCCGAAGACAACTCGCCGCCCTCGGAGTCCGGGAGACCGGCATCCAGCCGCTGCCGGCTGGCCGTACCCTCTCTCCCCATGAGCAGAGAGCGCGGGACGCGGCTGAGGCGGTTGTCCAGCGTGAAGTTGAAGGAGGAGCGTCACACCGGGAGGCCCTGGAGTCGTATATCCGGGAAGCGGCGTTTACTTTCCTCAACCGGGTGGTGGGACTCCGCTGCTTAGAGGAGCGTGGCCTGCTCCTGGTGGACGGTCAGGCCGAGACCGCAATCAAGGCGCTTCCCGCCTTCAACGCACCGTCCCTCTATTGGCGGGTCCGCCGTGAGCTCCCGGCGTCCACCAACCCTCGAGACGTGTGGCAGGAAACCCTTTACCGGGCCTGTGGCGCAGTGTCCCAGCAGGTGCGGGTGCTCTTTGACCCAGACTCAGAGTACGCCGCACTCCTACCGCTGCAGCCTACCTTGCAGAAGGTGGTGGACGCGCTCAACTCGCCCGATATCCTATCGGAAACCTATGCACAGGACGAGTTCCTGGGCTGGGTCTATCAGTACTACAACCAGCAGGCGAAGGACCAGGTCTACGAGCGGCTGGGCAAGGGAAAGAAGATAGAGCGCCCAGAGGAGCTGGCGGCAGCCACCTGTCTCTATACCGAGCGCTACATGGTGGACTATCTGCTCCAAAACACCTTGGGGGCGCTGTGGGTGGAGATGCACCCAGACAGTAAGCTGCCGGAACTGTGGCCCTACTACGTCCGTCCGCCCGGGGGCAATCCCAGGCCCCAGCGCGCCGTGCGCCGTCTGCGCGACATCACGGTGGTGGACCCGGCCTGCGGCAGTGGCCATTTCCTGGTGCGAGCCTTCGACCTTCTGGCCCAAATGTACGAGGAGGAAGGCCTGGAGCGGCCCGAGGAAGTGCCCCATCTCATCCTGGAGCGGAATCTCTATGGCATTGACATAGACCTGCGATCAGTGCAGATTGCTGCTCTGGCGCTGTACCTGAAAGGGTGCGCCCGGGCTGGCCCCGGCTTCCGGCCTCGACGCCTCAACCTGGTTCCTGCCGACGCCGTGCTGCCCGGCGATAGCCCGCCCAGGGAGTACATGAAGCGCTTCCAGGGGGACCCTGAGGTGGAGGCGCTGGTGACCGGCATCTGGCAGGGGCTGAGGAACGTTCGGGAGTTCGGCTCCCTGCTCCACCCCGAGCGTGCCGTGGACGAAGTCGTTCGCAAACGGGATCAGGAGGACCGGGGGAAGTTCCCCATGCTCCAGCGGGGAGAGGCCGAATGGGCCCTCTGGAAGGCGGAGCTATTGAAGGGCTTGCGGGAGGAGTTCGAGCAACAAGCCCAAAGCCAGGACTTGGGCCAACGCCTGTTTGGGCAGGAGGCGGCCAAGGGTGTGACTCTGGTCGAGGCCCTGGGAGACCGCTATGACGTGGTGGTCACCAACCCGCCCTATGCCGGTAGCAAGAACCTCAACCCTCGACTCAAAACCTTTGTGGAGAAGGAATACAAGGAGGGGAAGCGGGACCTGTACGCCGCCTTCATCCTGCGCTGCCGGGATTTCTGCAGCCCAGGTAGCTATGTAGGCATGGTGACCCAG
>JAUYDU010000050.1 GCA_030691665.1 Chloroflexota bacterium | reverse complement strand
CCAGATGTTATGTCAATCACCGTCGACTCCTGCCCTGCCCCGCTCGGCCCGCCGTCGATGATCAGGTCCACTGCCTCCCCTAGCTCCCGCTCCACCTCCTGCGCGCTGCGACAGGCCGGCCGCCCCGACCGATTGGCGCTGGTGCCGGTGATCGGCTCCCCCAGACGCCGGATCAGCTCCCGCAGGAAGGGATGGTCCGGCACCCGCACCGCCACGCTGTCGCCGCCGCCCAGGGCCAGGCTGTGGAACGCGGGCGACCGCTTGAGCACCAGGGTGAAAGGCCCCGGCCAGAAGCGCCCGGCCAGGATCATCGCCAGGAGCGGCACCTGGGCGCACAGAGACGCCATGTCCGCGGCGTCGGCCAGCAGCAGCGATAGCGCCTTCTCCCCTGCCCTGCCCTTGACGCCGAACAGCCGCTGCACCGCCCCGTCGTCGCTGGCCGCCGCCCCCAGCCCGTACACGGTGTCCGACGGATAGGCGATCACTCCGCCGCCCTTCAGCACAGCGACGGCCTCCGCTAGACAGCCCTCGCCTTCAGCCTGTAAAACCCTCGCCATCTCAGTCAATGTAGCTGCAGGGCTTCTCCGCCATCCGCAGAGGCGGAGTCCGCAAGGCGGACAGCCCTGCCCGACAGCACGCAGTATAGCACGCGCTGAGATATGGTCACAAATCTGCTATGCTGCCAACACTTTTGACTCGATCTTGACGCCCCTCACAGCCCGATGCTACTCTTGACCCACAAGGCCGAGGGGTGAGGACATGAGGGAGAAGGGCAGCCGCCGCGTTCCCACGAGCGACGATATCGAGGTCTCCACCTATCTGGAGATCGCCCGCCAGCGCGAGGGCGAGGCCCCCACCGAGGAGGCCCCCGCCGTCGCCCCCACCTCGGGCGGCGTCGTCGTCCTCGATTTCGGCTCCCAGTACAGCCTGCTCATCGCCCGCCGCGTCCGCGAGTGCAACGTCTACTGCGAGCTCGTTCCCCACGACGCCCCCTGGGAGCAGATCGAGCGCCTCCAGCCCAAGGGCTTCATCCTCTCCGGCGGCCCGGCCAGCGTCTACGACGACAACGCTCCCCTGGCCCCGCCCTACGTCTTCGAGAGCGGCCTGCCGGTGCTGGGCATCTGCTACGGCATGCAGGCCCTCGCTCACCAGCTCGGCGGCCAGGTCGCCCCCGGCGACCGCCGCGAGTACGGCCACGCCGTCGTCTACCTGGGCGACCGCGCCGCCCCCATATTCGAGGGCCTGCCCCCCAGCATGCCCGTCTGGATGAGCCACGGCGACCGGGTGGTGGACCTACCCCCCGGCTTCCGCTCGCTCGCCTACTCCGATAACTCCCCCGTGGCCGTCATGGGCAACGACCAGGGCATCATCGGCCTCCAGTTCCACCCGGAGGTGGTGCACACCCCCCAGGGCAAGGCCATCCTGCGCAACTTCCTGTACAACGTCTGCGGCTGCACCGGCGACTGGACGGCCGCCAGCTTCATCGACGAGAGCATCCGGCGCATCCGCCACGACGTGGGCGACGGCCGCGTCATCTGCGCCCTCTCCGGCGGCGTCGATTCCGCCGTCGCCGCCACCCTCATGCATCGAGCGGTCGGCGACCAGCTCGTCTGCATCTTCGTCAACAACGGCCTCCTCCGCCGCGAGGAGCCGGAGCGCGTGCTCGACACCTTCCGCCGCAACATGAAGATGAACCTGGTCTACGTCGACGCCACCGACCGCTTCCTGGCCCGCCTGGCCGGCGTCACCAGCCCCGAGGAGAAGCGCCGCCTGGTGGGCGAGGAGTTCATCCGCGTCTTCGAGGAGGAAGCCGATAAGCTGGGCCGCGTCGACTTCATCGCCCAGGGCACCACCTACCCCGACGTCATCGAGTCCGCCGCGTCCGCCCAAGGCGGATCCGCCTCTGGCGGAGGCTCCGGTGCCGCCAAGATCAAGAGCCACCACAACGTCGGCGGCCTGCCCAAAGAGATGACCTTCACCCTCATCGAGCCCCTGCGCTACCTGTTCAAGGACGAGGTGCGCCAGGTCGGCCTGGCCCTCGGCCTGCCCGAGGAGATGGTCTACCGCCAGCCCTTCCCCGGGCCGGGCCTGGCCATCCGCATCATCGGCGAGGTCACCGCCGACAAGCTGGAGATCCTGCGCGCCTGCGACTGGGTGGTGATGAACGAGATCAAGGGGGCGGAGCTGTACCGCGAGCTGTGGCAGGCCTTCGCCATCCTCACTGACAGCAAGAGCGTGGGGGTGATGGGCGACTTCCGCACCTACGGCTACGTCGTCTGCCTGCGCGCCGTCACCGCCGAGGACGCCATGACCGCCGACTGGGCCCGCCTGCCCTACGACCTGCTGGGTCGCATCTCCAGCCGCATCGTCAACGAGGTGCCGGGGGTCAATAGGGTAGTATACGATATAACGTCGAAACCTCCAGGCACCATCGAATGGGAATGACGGTGGCAACCGCGTGGTGGGAGCCTGTCCGCCTCTGGCGGAACATCACGACGAAACCACCGGGGACGATAGAGTGGGAGTAGGTCACAAGTGGGAGACGGGCACTACGGGCTGGAGAACAGGGACACAAGCCGACTCGGCGTAGGTAGGTTTCTGCTTGCGTTAGGCTACCTTATTCAGGACGCCGCGACAGCCTACTTTGTCATACATATCAGACCGACAGGAGGGTATATCTCAGAGCTGACATCGCAGCGATTTCTTGAGCTTCTCGGTTACACCCATTTCCCCGGCCAATGCCCGTTCTTTCAAGCGGATTGTTACTACCGGTATGTCTATGAGTCGCCCATCGACCGTGAGAACAGAGACCCATTGGACCGGAAGGTCGAGTACGCCCACAAGCGCTTTCGCGACTTGGCTGAGGCACTGCCAGGTATCTACGAGCAGGTTCACGACATCTACATCAAGCTTGGCCACATACCCGACCTCTTCCCGGCGCTTCGTGGATATGGCCCTCAGCCACTCCCCGACTTTTCTCAAGAAGCTCCGCCATGGATTGACAAAGCCAAAGTGGCAGAGCGCAAGGAAATCGAGGAACAGTTGGAGCGGGCGGTTGAAAGGCACAAGTACTTTTCTACTGTGGAGTACATCTTGTGGGGAAGCGGAGACCAACTAGAGGAGGCAGTTCATCTTGTCCTTGAGGATTTGGGGCTAGAGGTCCACCGCACACCCAAAGGCAGCACCATTGACCGCCTTGTGCGTCTTCCTCAATCAGACGTCGCCTTTGGCGTAGAGATAACCGGGCTCAACGACGCCATCAAGAAAAAGAGTAACAAGATTACTCAGGCTCTGACCTTCCTTCAGGAACGGGAAGGATCAGAAAGACCTGTTATCATCGCCAATACCTTTAACGACCTCCCCCTGGAGGAACGGGCTCAAAAGGAGCACTTTACTCCGGAGGCACTTGCCCTCCTTAAGCCCAGCGGCATTGCCGCGTTGACCACCGTAACTCTGTACGAGATCTGGAAAGCGGTGAAGTACGATGGGGCGGACATCAGGTCCATAGCCCAAGACCTTTACAACCACCCTGGTGGAGAGTTCCCGTTCCCGCGGCCGTGACCATTCCTCCCGAGCCCCACTTGCCATCGTATGAAAGGGGGAATGTCGTTGTTGACAACAACAACATGCCCTGTTATAATTAGCCCGCCATGCTCTCCCTCGAAGGCATGATCACCGTCGCTGAGGCCGCCCGTCGCCTCGGCCGCTCCCTGGAGCAGGTGCGCCGCTACCTGCGCGAGGGCAAGCTCCGCGGCCAGCGCATCGGCGGCCAGTGGTTCGTCGACGAGGCCTCGCTCCCGTTAAGTTACGAGCCCTCCCGCAGAGCTAGCGCACGCATTAGCGAGCGAGGTGTAACGATGGAAGCTCCCAAACTAACGAAGGAGGAGATCGACACCCTCATCAAACGTATAATTGAGAACCGCGAGGCCATCCGGCGTCGCCTTGGGCATGACCTCGACGTCGTCGAATTGTTGCGACGTTCCCGCGAGGAGCACTAGCTATTGGCGGTCTGCGTAGACGCTAGCGCCGCCCTAGCGTGGCTGTTGCCCTACCAGCGGACCGGCGAAGTCCGCCGAACGTGGCTGCATCTCCTCGCCTCCCGCGAGCAACTTTTGGCCCCGCCGCTGCTTTTGGCCGAATGCACTTCCGTTATTCGCGAGGCCTCCTTTGACGGCCTGCTGACATCCCCGGAGGCGAGCGAGGCGGTGGCCACCCTGCTAGAATTACCCGTGACATTGGTCATGGATCGTTCTGTTTACACACGAGCTCTCGCCCTAGCGGCACGTTTCCGACTCCGGAGAGCGTATGATACACAATACCTAGCAGCCGCTGAGGTCGGGAAGTGCGAGCTTCTTACCGTTGACCGGTCGCTATATGAGCAGGCTCTTGAGCTAGGAATTGCGGCTCAACTTCTCCTGCCATGATCGTCCTCCTCATCGGCGCCGGCGCCCGCGAGCACACCATCGCCTGGAAGCTCCGCCAGACCGTGCCTGCCGGCAGGCAGGGCCCGCGCGTCGATGCCCTGTTCGTCGCCCCCGGTAACGCCGGCACCGCCGCCATCGCCACCAACCTGCCCATTCGCGTCCCCAAGACCGACGCCCCCCCAGCGGAGCGACAGGCCTACCTGGAC
>JAUYDU010000043.1 GCA_030691665.1 Chloroflexota bacterium | reverse complement strand
CTCCAGAGGAAGCGCCGCGAGGCGGGGTAGCCCAGCTCCGGCACCTCCCCCAGGCGCTGAAACTCCGACCAGAAGGGGGCCACCGGGTCGTTAGTGATGGAGTAGCCGGTGCCTCCAAAGCCACCCCGGCCGTTGGCCTGGGTGTAGAAGTGCCCGCCGGAGACGTCCCAGTCCAGGGGCGGGGGCTCGGCGGCGGCCGCCGATGGGGCAAAGGGCCAGGGCCAGGGCCAGGGAATGGGCGTCAGGGCGCAAGCCAGGGCGAGCGCCAGCAGCATCCGCGTCATCTCTCCTCCACAGGGGGCTGGTCCGGGTTGGCTATGGAGACTCCCATCGTCCGCCGCGACGCAGGGCTATGCCTACCCCTCTCAGAGGGAGAGGGTCGGGGTGCGGGTGGCCCGCGTCCGCGGGTCAAGCAGGCGACGGGATCTCGGGACGAGCTCTCATCCGCCGACGCCGACAGCGGCGTGGCGTGTCAAGCAGCCTCTACGTGGAAGAGCTGGTGACAGCGCCGGGGGGAACGGTGCAGGCGCTTGTGGCCCTACCGCTCGTCAGGATAATAGCAGGAGGGCGCGTGGCAGGTCAAGGGTCCAGAAGAGTCCCGAATCCGCAGGTTCGAGGGCGCCTGGCTAGGCAGGTTGGTTGCCAGGTGGCTCTGGGAGCGAGCTGAGGGCGGCGAGCGGGGGCGGGAGTCGGTTCGCGGGCCAGTTGGGTGGTGTTGTGGGCTCTTCTAGCCTGCCCGGAGTGACCCTCTAGCTGTAAGAGCACATAGTCCACCCTCCGGCTACCCGGTAACGGATCCGCCTATCACCCTTTGGCTACTTAGCTTGGCTACTTAGCCGGTCGACCACGCCGCCTGGCGCAGCCGACCCAGTCCTGGACGGATTATCCGCTGGAGCACCTGCGCACAGACCCGAATCAGGCTCTGCCTGGCGTGATGGACTACCCGCCCCGCGTGGTTGAAGATCGCAAACCTCAGCCGCTTTGGCCGAGCGTTGCGAAACGGCTCATCTAGCGCCGTCGCTTTCATCAACACGAGCAGGTTGTTCGTCAGCACTTGGAGTCGGAGCCACGCCGCATTCGCGCCGAACTTCCCACTCGGATACACCCCTCCGGCCAACTCGTCCTTTATCACCCGATGGCTCTGCTCCACTGTCCCGGCTTTGCCCCGATGCCACTTCAGGAGCGCCTGGCCCGACAGCTCCCAGTCGTTGGTCACTACCGCGAACAGCTTCACTCCAGTCCCATCCGAGAACAACACCCCCTGCGGCGAGCGAATCCGAATGGCCAGGTAGCGATAGGGTTCGAGCCCTCGCTTCTCCACACTGCGGCTCGGCACGTAGGCCACTTCCGCCCACTCCCGCACAAACCCACCCTTCTCCACCTCCCACAACTGCCACTCCTCGAGCTTGACCTGATTGATCTCCTCGCGTAACTGCACACTCATGTCGGCGCTGACCGCGAACTTCCACCCCCGACCAGCCCAGTGGTCCAGCACTTGCCCCTCATACGCCGCCGAGTCCGAGCGAACTCGCACTTCCCACCCATCAGGCCGACTCGGCAAGGCCTCGTACGCCTCGTCCACTACTCTCGCTGTCTCCTTCGACGCTGGCACGTTGCCATCCCGAAACTGGTCCGCCAGCACCAGTGCGGACTGGGCCCAGGTCACCAGCATCGGCTGGTACCCTGGGAACCCTTCGTAGGTCATCAGCGCCTCCTGCTTCGAGGACTCGACCAGGTGCGCGTCCACGTCCAACGTCACCTGTCGGGGAGGCTTCACCGCCGCCACGTAGGCCCGCACGCTCTGGCGCATTACCTCTCGCAGGCTAGCCAGGCGGGCCGACTCCCGCGGGATGAAGCTGCCCTGCTTCGGCCGCTCGGCCATCGCCTCCTCGTCGTGGCATTGCTCCAGCCAACCCCGAGCCGTCGAAGGGGCTGGTAGCTCGTAGCCCAGCAGCACTTCGAGCCCCTGGTCTTCGCGCAGCTTCTGGAGATCATCCACACACTCGCCCCCGAGAGCGGAAAGCATGACGAACGACTCGACCATCTGTCCCTGGGCCAGACCTTTCGGATTCTTCTTGGCTGGCAGCACCCGATCGGCGGTAGCGATCACCCCGCTACGTCGGGCAGTCTCCACCAGCAAGGCCACTCCGGCGTGAGCGGTGACCTGCTCGCGCAGCCCAGCCTCGAACTCGATCTCCAAGCTTCTGGCCGACTCTTGACCCTTCTTCACGGCACACCTCCACCACGGGAGCAGTGTACCGGAAAACCGACTACCTGTCCAGCGATAGCCAGCTAACTCCAACCCCTACCCACCAACCTCTCACACCGGCCAGGTGAACACTGGGTGGGGAATCTGCGGATTGGGGGTGAATAGGGTGCGCGTCAGAGTTTTGCAGCAGGCGAGTTACCGGCGAGGCAAGAGGTAGAATAGGGGCGATCCTGGCAGGAGGTAGGCTGATGTGGAGTCTAGAGACAGAGGCGTGCTGGCAGCTACTGGTCGATGAAGTGATGACAGGGATGAAGGAGTGGCGTATCCAGCATCCCCGGGCGACGTTTCAGGAGATCGAGGCCGCGCTGGATGCGAAGCTGTCGAAGCTTCGGGCGCGGATGCTCCAGGACATCCTCCTGGCGAGCAAGGCGGCGAAGGTCAGCGATGAGGTCGAGGGGGAGCGACCGAACTGTCCGCAGTGTGGCCAACCGATGGAGTCACGAGGCGACGAATCGCGGACTCTGACAACCAACTACAACCAAGAGCTCACGCTGAGTCGCAGCTACGCCCACTGTCCCGCCTGCCAGGCGGGTCTTTTCCCCCCTCGACGAGGAACTCAAGCTGTTGTCGGGGGCCTTCACTCCGAGCGTGGTTGAGAGTATCGTGCGCTTGGGCACCTGGATGCCGTTTGTGCCAGTGACGAAAGGCCTCCAGTACTTCCTGAAAGTCACAGTCTCGGAGCCGACTGCCCGCCAGAAGACCGAGCAGGCCGGCCAGGCCTACGTCGAAGTGCAGACGGCGCAGGTGGAAGCGCTGGAGCGCAACCCGTCCGAATCACCGAAGGATGAACCCAAGGGCCCGGCAGTGCAGCAGCTCAGCGTCGATGGGGCGCTGGTGCCGCTGGTCAAGCAGCGGTGGAGCGAAGTCAAGACGTTGGCGATTGGCACGGTGGGCGAGCCGAAGCTGCGCAAGGGGGAGTTGGAAGTCCACACCGGGGAGCTATCGTACTTCTCACGGATGACCGACCACGAGACCTTTGCCCGTTTGGCGACAGTGGAGACGCATCGGCGTGGGACGGAGACGGCGGGGAAGGTTTGCGCGGTCAACGATGGGGCGGTGTGGGAGCAGGAGTTCGTTGACCTGCATCGGCCAGACGCGGTGCGAATCCTGGACTGGGGACACAGCTCGGAGCATCTAGGCGAGGTTGGGCCGGCGCTCTACGGGGTGGATACTTCGGCGACGGAGGTCTGGTTGAAGGGGCAGCGCCACGAACTCAGGCACGGGGACTCCGAGATGGTGTTAGCCGACTTGCGGCGACTTCGGGACGAACTGGCCTTCGAGGGTGGGGTCGGGCTTGGGGCCGAGGCGCTGAAGGTCGTGGTGGACAACCTGGAGTACCTGGAGAAGCGGCGGGAGCAGATTCACTACGCGGAGTTTGAGCAGGCAGGGTATCCGATTGGCAGCGGGGCGGTTGAGAGCGGCAACAAGCTGGTGGTCGAAGCTCGGCTGAAAGGCGCGGGGATGCACTGGGCCGACCACAATGTGGACCGAATGGTGGCCTTGCGCAACATCGCCTGCAGCGACCGTTGGGAGGAGGCTTGGCCGCAGATAGGCGAGCGGCTGCGAGCCCAGGTCAGGGAGCACTCAGCAGCCCGACGGGCTAAGCGCAAGGCAGCCAAGGCGGTCTTGGTGGAGGCTGCATCGGAGATGTCGGCATCAGCCCAACCAGTGACACCGACCCGGCAAGCTCCAGTGGCTGTGTTGACTGCGCCAGCCGAGCCGGCAGCCAACCACATCGAGGAGCAGGCCAAAGCCGGGCCGCGGCGCCCTGCCGCCGATCACCCCTGGCGCCACATGCCCATCGGGAAAGCACGGCGACGGTAGGCTAGCTCGCTAGCTCGTGCAAAACTCTGACGCGCACCCTCCCTCGGTCAACGTATTGCTATTGCCAACGGGATGACATACAATCCCCCTGGTGGCAGAGGCTTCCGCGTTCTCCTGTCTGGCCAATCCGGACGGTCTCCCAGCAGGCCCAACCCGAAGTGAGGCAGGACCAGGTCGGCCCGGCCC
>JAUYDU010000021.1 GCA_030691665.1 Chloroflexota bacterium | reverse complement strand
GCCCCATGGGCGCATCCACCAACGCGACCACGGTGCTCTACGGCACACCCTGGGACGGCGAAAGTCTGTTGGAGCAGGTGCGGGAAGCCAACCTGGAGGCCGAGCGGCGCGATGGCGTCAAGCGCCACTTCGCCTACGACTGGCGAGAGGTGGCGCAATACAATCCCCTCTACCTTCGGTACGTAGAGGCGGAGCGCCAGCGCTTGGGCGAGGAGCACCCGCTCTTCCGAACCCAGTACCTTCTACTGCCGCTGCCAGGGCAGGGCGGCCTCTTCTCGCTAGCCCAGCGGGCCCAACTGCAGGGCCACCATCCGCGGCTTCAGGGCCCTAATCCCGGCACGACATATGTGGCGGGGATAGACATCGCCGGCCAGGGCGAGGAGGCGGACTCGTCAGGCGCCTACGTGCCGCGGCCTCGCCAGGACTCCACGGTGGTCACCGTAGGCGAGTTGGATTTTTCTGAGTGCGACGAAACGCGCCCGGAGCCGACGGTGCGCATCGTGCAGCACTACGCCTGGCGGGGGGTGCCCCACCATCAGCTCTTCCCACAGCTCTTGGACCTGCTGCGGAGCGTGTGGCGCTGCCGCCGCGTGGCCGTGGACGCCACGGGCCTGGGCGCCGGCGTGGCCAGCTTCCTGGAGAAGGCGCTGGGCAAGGTGGTAGTCGAGGCATTCACGTTCACGGCCCAGAGCAAGTCGCGGCTGGGGTACGACCTCATCGCGGCGGTGAACACCGGGCGGCTGAAGATGTACGCCGCCGATGGAACGCCGGAGGGCCAGGAGTTCTGGCGGCAGGTGTGCCACGCCCGCGCCCACTACCGGGCCAACCAGACGATGAGCTTCTACGTGGACCCATCGGAGGGCCACGACGACTATCTATCCAGCATGGCGCTGCTGGTGGAGGCATCGCGCTACCTGCCCAGGGTGGCGAGGGGGCGAGTGCCGGCTAGCTTGACCGCCGCGACGACCTAGCGGACGACGCGCCTACCACCTGTGCAAGTGAGGGCCAAAGTCGGTCTTGATGACGTCCGGTTGATAGTAAGGCGAGACTGCACGACCAGGCGGGGCTACCTCGTCTATGCGGGCCAGGTCGTCTTTGCCGATGGCCACGTCCATAGCGCCCAGATTGTCCACAAGCTGCTCCATGGTGCGCGGCCCGATGATAGGGCTCGTGATGCCGGCCTGCTCCTTGCACCAGGCGAGAGCGAACTGACTGGCGGTGCAGCCCCTGGCTTTGGCAAGCTCCTGCACGGCCTCGACCACCGTGAAGGCGCGGTCCGAGAAAAGGGCCTCGGTGGTGTCGGAGGTCCGCTGGGCGTGCCGGGCGCTGGCGGGACGCGCCTCGACACGATGGTACTTGCCGGTGAGGTACCCTCCCGCCAGCGGCGCCCACGGGATGATGGCGATTCCGTAGGTCAGGGCCATCGGGGCCAGCTCGCGCTCAACGCGCCGGTCCAGCATGTTGTAGGGCGGCTGCGTGCACACGAACCGGTTGAGGCCGAGCTCCCTGGAGGCCCAGAGCGCTTCCACCATCTGCCACGCGGCGAAGTTGCTGGCGCCTATGTAGCGGACCTTCCCTGCCCTCACCAGGTCGTCCAGAGCCCGAAGGCTCTCGTCAATCGGGATGCTGGACATGGGCCGGTGCAACTGGTAGAGGTCTATGTAGTCCGTCTGGAGCCTTCGGAGGGACTCCTCGCACTGGGCGATGATGTGCCTGCGGCTGATGCCCTGGCCGTTGGGGTCCTGCTCATCCATGCGCCCATGCACCTTGGTGGCCAGCACGACGCGGGCGCGCCTCCCGTTTCGCTTCAGCGCCTTGCCGACCACCTCCTCGCTGCGGCCACGCGCATACACGTTGGCAGTGTCCAGGAAGTTGATGCCTGCGTCCAGCGCCCTGTCAATCATTTCGATGGACTCGCTCTCGCCCGTCTTCCCGCCGAACATCATGCAGCCCAGGCAGAGGGCGCTGACCTGCACGCCGGTGCGTCCCAGAGGCCGGTACTCCATCTCATCCACCTCCTTGTCACGTCCGAGCGTCCAGAGTATCTGTGGCAGAGGGACAGCCTGTCAAGTCGCCGCTGCTGAGGGTTCCGTTCGGTTGGAGTGGATACGAGTTTCGGGCTTGGCCTGCGCCCCACAATGGTTTGACACCCCATTCCCACGCCCGCAACGCAGAAGCAACCTGTTCAGGCAAAGCGGGGGGAAGCCATGAATCCCCGCCTCTACAGCGGCCTTCTTCTCATCCTTGGCATTGGCTTTGCCACATCCGTTCTCATCTTGGTTGCGCAGTGGCGGACGCTCGGAACGCTAGAACGACTTGGGTTGCTGTGCGTTCTCGGAATCGTGGGCGCCTTGTCGGTGTTATGTTTGTGTGCCCCAGACATGCTACTTCGCCAAGGACTTAATAACAAGGTCAGCGCCGAAAGGGTTCCGTTTGCTTGTAGTTGGGATGAGTTCTGCCAGCCTACAATGAAGGGAGAGTGTAGCATGATTGCCAAGGCTCTGAGTCTAGTTTTCGTAGTAGGGGAAGCTTGTTGCCGAGTGCTAGCTTTGATTCTTGTGACCGACATGGTCGTTTATAACTATGCCAAAATGCTGCTTCTCGTCCCCCTATCTATCCCTGCACTGGTATTGCTCACGCTAGGTTGTGTATATCTAGTTGTGCTCGTGCTGTTCGCCTTGATTCGCCTCCCACTGCTCACCAGTCACTGGGGACATACTTCTTCACAAATGGGAACGCGATACAAGCAGTTATGGCTGGCGGTCCGCCATAGAGGAACACCCAGAAGATGATGGCAGTGAGAGATAGGAGGCCGCCAGTGTGGAATGTCTCCGTAGCCGACATTTGTTGGACTTGTTGGATGGACACAGTGGCAACGTTCCACAAGGCGTCTTGGAAGGCGCTCAAAATCATATCCTCAATGATTCCGAGGATTAGGCCGATGGCAATGGAGATGCCAGCCGCAACCAACTCTAACCTCGGCGGGACTATACCAAGCCCCCGACAGCCTGTCAACTCAAACCGAACGGAACCGTCTACGTGCTGAGAGACGCATCATATGGCACATTCGTAATGCAAGGCGGTACACAGGCCATTGATCCCGGGAGCACGCGACGCCGGCAGCCCGTTAGACAGCGAGGGGCGTCGATGACAGCCCTGTGCAGGCGCAATGCACCAAAGCTTTCGCCCGTGGCTCTTGTCGCACAACGTGACGACAGCCCGCCCGCTTGGAACATGTCCGTTGAGCCTCTGGAGATTC